>CAJUEB010000047.1 GCA_910585135.1 uncultured Eubacteriales bacterium | reverse complement strand
GCTCATGGAAATGCTGTTCACCATATTGAATAAGGTGATCGCTGCCAGGATTGCCAGGAAGCTGTACAAAAGAAACACTGTCGCTAAATACATATTCGTGTTTTCCAAATTCTCCTGGCGCATATCGGAAAAAATCACATCGCTTGCGGCAAGGCCGCTGATCTGCGCAACTGTTTCATCGTCGGCATCCTTTCCGAGCTGAATGCCGACCAAGCTGGCGTTTTCCTCTCCCGTCAGAGCTTGAAAGGTTTCTGCGGAGCAGATCACGCTGTATTCAGTGGGATACAGGCTCTCCGACGTGGAACAGGTGATTTCGACTTCTTTGCCATTGATTTCGATCACATCCCCCACCTGCAATGGGTTATCCTTATTTTGGATGGTCATCGCCTTGCCGCTTGCCCCGTAAACGTCCGCAATATCCCCCTGCATCATGTTCTCTCCCGTACGATCCAGCAAATAATCGCTATAAGACATCAAATTGACGGATTCGATGTCCCTCTGCAAGCAGGATGCCGGAACATCCGTGAGGTATCCACAGCCAAAGACATGATCCACACCGGGAATCGCGCTGATCGAGTCGCATAAGTCCTGATCAAGCACCAATGCATTCGCATAACCGTTCAGCACGATATCCGGCTGCCACGACCGCAGGGACGGGAGCAAGCCGTGCACAAAGCTCAGGCCCACGGTAAAGCAAAGGAACAGAATGATGCTGAGGGAAAAACTGGCAGTCATTAGAAACCAGTTTTTCTTGGACGCCATCGCATGATGAATGCCCAGGCTCTGCTCGACCTTGCCAAACCGCAATCTTAATGGCCGCTTCACGGTACGGGTTCTTTCCGCATTCCCGGAAACCGCCGCAATCGGGGAAACCTTAGCGGCACGCCTGGCAGGCGCGCGCGCTGCCAGAAGAACCGTTACGATCCCGACGAAAACACCGCTTGCCAGTCCGACTGGGCTTAACACAAACACCGGCATACCGGCCCACTCGCCGCCGATCTTATAACGCAGAAACGCGCAAATACCACAGCTGGCCAGCGTACCGAGAACCAGGCCGACCGGCACCGCCGTTTTACACCAATTCAATGCTTCCAGCCGCACAAAACGAATGACCTGTTTCCGGCTCGCACCAATACAGCGCATCATTCCAAAAAACCTGATCCGCTGCCCTACGCTGCTGTTCATGCTGCCGGAAATCATCAACACGCCCGCCAGCAAAACCATGACAAACAGGGCTGCCGCTATTGCATATATCCGTTTCATCGAAGCATTGCTGCTCTTGCCCGCAAGGCCCATGACAGCAGTGTTTTCGGAAATCTCTTCCTTCGAAAGACCATACTGCTCTTGAAATTCCGGGATCGCCTTGGAGGCATCCGCTGCACTTTGAAACTTGACATAATAAGATGGATGTTCAGAAACCATATTTGCATTCATGATCCGGTGAAAGACATCCCGTCTCATATATGCTCCCACCAAATACGTTTGCCCGCTGTAATCATCCTTGCTGTCCGAACCGAATCCAGATACCGTGAATGTAAAGTCGCCGGCAGGCGTATGCAGGCTCACGCGGTCGCCAAGCGCCACATGCAGGGCAAGCTTGGCATTCGAGCTAAGCATAACTTCATCATCGCTTTGCGGAAACTTGCCTTCTTCAAGAGAGCTGGTTAAGTTCGTCATGTACGATTCATCCGTCCCGCATAGCGAGGCCGTCTTCTCGCCGATCTGGTATGGCTGGTCTGCATCGAAGTTAAATAGCTCCGCCCAGCCGGTCTCCGCCACGTCCGGCCGCTGTCTGATTTTTTCCGCCGCATCCGGCGAAAGGTTATCCAGCTGCAAATGCCAGCTTCCGTGCTTTTCCTGCATCTGTGTGCTTTCATTGCGAATCGACATATCACATATGCTGAAAATTGCTGTAACAAGCAACACCGAAACGATAATGCACACGATTGTCATGCGGCTCTGCCGCCTCCGTACTTTTGCCGAAATGGATACCAGGCTCAGATAATTTTTCATTCCCTGCACCTCCCCATATCGGCTAATACGCCGTCCGAAACTTGCAAAATACGGTCAGCCGACTGTGCAATGCTGCGGTTATGCGTGATCATGATGATCGTCTGCTCATACCGACGGGAGGCTGCTTTTAAAAGGGCGATCACCTCGCTGGTATTCTGCGTATCCAAGTTTCCTGTCGGTTCATCCGCTAAGATTAAAGAAGGATGAGTGATCAGCGCGCGTCCAATCGCCACGCGCTGCTGCTGTCCGCCGGAAAGCTGGCTCGGAAGGTGATTGCGCCGATCGGTCAGGTTCAAGACAGAAAGCAACTCTTCCAGGTCTTTTTTCTTCGGCTTCCGGTAATCCAAAAGCAACGGAAAGATCATGTTCTGTTCTACCGTCAGTTCAGGAATCAGGTTGAACGCCTGGAAGATAAAACCGATATTTCGGCGGCGGAATATGGTAAGGCTCTGCTCCTTCATTGCGAAGGTATCTTTCCCATCGATATAGACTTTGCCGGAGGTCGGCGCATCCAGCGCGCCCAAAATATTCAGCAAGGTGCTTTTTCCAGAGCCGGACTCTCCGATCACTGCGACAAATTCACCCTTAGGAACAGAAAAGCTAACGTTTTTCAACGCATGGACAGCCATCTCCCCGCTGCCATACGTTTTGGAAATGGATTTTACTTCTAATAAATTCATATTCTCCCCTCTTTCTTTTTGAATTTACCGAAAGTATAGCATCCGATTCCTACTCCCATATTACAGTCCGCCTACAATTTTGTAGGAATCAAGAAATTAATCGTGAAAGCAGCCCCCTGATGCGGCGTGCTGTCCACTTCGATCATTCCGTTATGCGACTCAATAATCGATTTGGCAAGGGGAAGACCCAGCCCGATCCCTTGTGTATCCTTCGAAAAACGGCTGCGGTAAAACCGTTTGAAAATATGATACAGATCCTCCGGGTGAATCCCGCATCCGCTATCTTTGATGACGATCTGGACAAGGCTGGCAGACTGCTTCCATGCGATCTTGACCGTATCGCCCTCCTGCGTATGGTCAAACGCATTCTTGACGATATTGCTGACCGCCTCCAGCATCCAGTCGCGGTCACAAAGCAAGATCGCATCTTCTGGGCCAGACAAAAGCAGCTTTTTTCCCTCCTGCTTCGCCCGATAGGCGAAGTGAAGCTCGATATCCTTCATCATTTCCGACACGCTCTCTTCCGACTTTTCAAAAACGATCGATCCGGCGTCCAATTTCGTGATTTTTAAGAGATTCTGCACGAGCGATTCGATCCGGTCCAATTCTTTCTCCGACAATGCAGCAAACGATTGGATGTCGGAATGGGCTTCCGCCTCATCCATCAGAAGCCCATTATAGATATTCAAAGCTGCCAGCGGTGTTTTTAACTGATGAGAAATATCGGAAATCGTATTTTTCAGAAAACGTTTCTCACGCAGCTCATTTTCAGCATGGGCATTGAGGATAGACGCCAATGTATTTACCGAATGAAATAAGCGAAACAGCTCCCCCGTTTCGTTACAGTCGATCCGCGCATCCGTATCCCCATCTAAAAATGCTTCGATCTGCCGGACGGCAGACTCTAAAACACGCGCTTGCTTTTGAAAATAGAGAAAACACACGGTCAAAACCGCCAGAAGCAAAAAAGCAAATGCAAACAAAAACAATAAGGAGAATTTTCCATAAGAGAGCTTGCACAAAACCTCGATCGTCAGAAAGACGGCAGAAAAAATCACGAGGATCGCGATCAAAAGCCGTTTTATGTCTTTGTTCAATAATAATTTCACGGTATCCCTCAATTCATTGTTTCATTGCATTAGCGAACCGGGTCAGTCCATTACTATATCAAAGTATCGCTTCACTGCAATGCTGCATCAGTGCGTTGTCGTATTGTTCCATTGCTTCACGATAGGAGTATAAGTTCACCGCAATGTCGCATAAATTCATCAGTTCGCCTTATCAATGCATCGCTTCAGTGCGTTGTCATATTATTTCATTGCTTCGCTATAGGAGCATCAGTTCACCGCGATGTCGCATAAATTCATCAGTTCGCCGCAGTGCTGTATCAATATCTTGGCGCATTGTGGCGGCGTTGGCAAAGTGTTTCATAGCGATGCCGCATCAGTCCATCGCGCAGCTTCCCTCAGTCCAGCACATTCCATTTATACCCCATGCGCCGAACTGTCAAAATCATCTGCGGCTCGCTGGGATTGTCCTCGATCTTCATCCTCAGTCTGCGAATATAAACGGTCAACGTGCTGTTATCGATATAATTATTTTCACAATCCCAAAGCCGATCCAGTATCTGCGCCTTCGACAGCACGATATTCGGATTTTTCATGAACAGGCACAACAGCTTATATTCCGCTGCGGTCAAATCCAATAGCGTCCCGTTTTTATAGGCTTGTCCGTTTAAAAGCTGCACCGAGATACCATTGGCGCAAAGTTCAGTCTGCGGAATTTGCGAAACACCGAAATCTTTTGCCCGCCGGAGCAAGGCATTGATCCGCGATACCAAAACGCCCAGCTTGAACGGCTTCGTAATGTAATCGTCTCCGCCGATATCCAGTCCCATGATAATGCTTGTCTCCTCGTCAGAAGCCGTCAGGAAAATGATCGGCACGCTTGATGTCTTTCTCACCTCCTGACAAAATTCAAATCCAGAGCCATCCGGCAGAGAAACATCCAAAACAAGGAGGTCAAATTTCCCCATACACCAAATCCTTTTAGCATCTGCGATCGTCCTAGCGACTTCAAGCGTATAACCCTGTTTTTGAAAGGCGAATGACAAACCGTTTACCAAACTAAGATCATCTTCCAAAAGCATAATTCTGCTCATGCTGCCCATGCTGTTCATGTTATTCATGCTGCCTACACCATTCATATTATTCATGTGATTCATGCCGCTGTCCATGCTGCGGCTCCTCCGTCTATGTAAAATGCAACAATACTGATGATTACCGCATTCTGGTTCTTTTGATGTTATATCATATCATTCTTGCTATTAGGGCATATTCAATTTACCGGATCTGCCCTTAATTATCTGTCCTTGGCAATGAGCAGCTTAAAAAGATCACTACCCTATGCAAAAAATGCCTCAAACACTATTAGATTACCTTACTCCTATGGAATACCGTTCAAGGAGTTATGATTGATCACAAAGGACCCACTTTTATGGAAACACATCACTTTGATCGCAATTCTCTGGATTTTTCTAAAAAACGTTTTTCCAGAGAAAATCAGCAGGTTTATTATCTTCTCGTAGAGCAAATCCGAACGTTTTCTCTCACTCCACATGATTTTCTTACAAACAAGAGAATTTTTGAGAAATTTGAGGGTAATTTTCTCTATAATTTTCCTTTATTAAAAATTTCAGAGAAACGCCCGTAACGAAATGTGATTTAGCCCTATTTCCCCGCATGATTGATCACGAAATTCTCTCCAAATAGCGATTTTTGCATTTTTTAGAGAAACGCGAAAGCCGCGGGAAACACAAAAGCCGCAAGAAACATGAAAGTCACAGGAAATGCACGAGCCGCAAGACATTGAAGACAATACAGAAAAAGACACGATGGGGAAAACGGAGCGTGACGATACGGCATAATAGCTCATTCCTTCTGTCATATGCCATATATCATTTTCTTAACACAAAAGTCCTGTATCATCCTTCTCGCGCACTTTTTCCTCATCGGTTTTGATCCGCAATCACAGTTTCGATAATTCGTACACATTCGTCGGTATGCTTTTTGATATCATCGCCCCAGAACCGAATCACCGTCCACCCATCAAAGGATAAATCCTCATTGACCTCTTCATCACGTTCTTTATTCCTGCGGATTTTTTTGATCCAGTATTGGCTGTTGCTGCCCTTTTTTAAACGCGTTTTTAAGAGATGCCAATCCTTTCCATGAAAAAATTCGCTATCGCAAAACACGGCAATTTTATATTTTGTTAAAGCGATGTCTGGGCTGCCCGGCAGCTTATCATAATTCTTTCGATAGCGATAACCCTTTTTCCATAACGCTTTTCGCAGAATGACTTCAATACTGGTATCCTTTGATTTAATGCGCTGCATATTCTTTTTTCGTTGCTCTGGTTTTAGGCAATCCATTTCGTTTCCTTTTAAATAGAAGATGCTGTTTCTTACAGAATCCGCATCCCCCAGCTTATCACGAATGCCCCGCTGGTCAAATAAGGCAAAGTTGCGATCGTCATTTCTCTGCGTATATTATAAAATCAGCCATGCAGGTTGTCAATTCGCCCGGTTTCCAAAATCCGGCGAAAGCTTCTATTATAACGATTTAACGCATCATGAAAAGTAAAACCGAACCGCTGCGTGACGCATTTCCTGCAAAAAAAAAAATCCTTTCCCGGACGTTTCTTTCCGAAAAAGGATCAAATTATTTCATATGATATGCCCTGCTCTTGGGCTAACGCCTCTTCGCACGAACCTGCAAATCCGGCGGCACGAGCCGGCACGTTCTTTCCCTCACTCCTTTTTAGAAGCGTACTCCTTGATAATCGGCGGAATTTGGGACATCATATTATCAATATCTTCAAACATCGTGCTCTTTGTCGTTCCCAGCGCATCTGCCCGATTGATATGGTCGATCACCTCCTGATAACCATTCCTTAATTGTTCGAAGAAACCGCATAATTGTTCCAAGGCAGCCTGAGAATCATCGATCACTTTGGATATTTCCGTATGTACGGTCGATGCTCCCTCCGCTGACTTTGTGATTTCATCAAACATTTCATAAGTCTCATTTACTTTGACGAGGCTTTTCTCCAGCGCCTGCTGGGAAGAGCTAATGCTGCCGTTTAGCTGTTCCGTACCCTGCTCTACGTCTTGAATGCCCGCATCCACTTCGCCAGTCAGATCCTTGATCTTATCTGCGAGGTTTTTCACCTCCACAGCTACCACCGCAAAGCCTTTGCCCTGCTCTCCAGCCCGCGCCGCCTCAATAGAAGCATTGATCGCAAGGATATTCGTTTGTTCCGCAATCGACACGATGCTTCTTGTACACACTTTGATTTTTTCTACAGCCTGCTGCAAATTTTCAAATGTGCTGCCCATCTCGCTGAAAAAGGATTCCACCTGCATCGAGCTGGTTTTCAGATCCTCTACGCCATCCTGCGCATGAGCCACCGACTGGGAGATTACATCTCTAACGGTCGTGAATTCCTCTGACACTTGTTCGATGCTTGCAAAATTCTGGTCAAAATCCTGAAGTTTTGCTTGGAAATTCTCCGCCTCCGTAAGGATCGCACCAAAAGAACTGTTTATATTGCTCAATTCGTTCAAGGAATCCACTTCCTTCTGGACAAGCTCCGAATGATAATCCTTTAAGCTATCCATCACGTGCAGCACTGGATCCAGGCTGCTTTCCTGTTCACGAATTTCTTGCGTTTCCTGTTTGCCTTTCTTCCAAAACATTACGAACATCCCTTCCTTTACTCAAATACGACACATGTCATCGACTGGTTGACGAATCGGTTATTATAATGTTCTCCATACCCGACAAAGCCCGCATGCGACCCTAGCAAGTGCATTTCGTTCAAATATTCCTGCATATAATGATTCTGGGTAAACAACAAATACCGGAACAAACAGTTGACGGAGAATACTGCCGAAACCCGTGGAAACTCCTGTTTTATCATACGGATCGTATTCTTAACGGTTTCCTTATAATCGCCCAGTTCCAAAAGCGCCAACACATCTGAATCATTTATCTGCCGGAAACAAGTCAGGGCATTGCCTTTTACTTCCTTGATGGAAACAATGCAAACATCGTCTCCATTCAGCTTGCCAAATGGATTTTTAAACGTCTGCGTCGTAATCTCCTCTTCCGTCACGTGTAAAATATCCTGGTAAACCTGCTTCGCAGGGCGTTCGTTCAAAGCACCGATGACATAATTCGCTTTATCTGTCTTAGATGCGATAAAACGATAATCTCCCATCTGATGGTAAATGTTTTCTTTGTATGCTTTCACCCTTCCCGTCTGGTTCTTAACCAGCGCATAAGCAACCGCATCTTCATAAACCCTTCCATTCGCAGAGACCTTTCCCGCATCACCAGTTCCGCCCACCAACGAAATATTCCTGTGCTTCAATACGGAATGAATAGTAGTAAGCACACAGGCATCATTCCCAGCGCATAAGTCAATACAGATCGTATTGTCATGCGTACCATTTATGTAATTCACGTCATCTTCCAGGCGCTTGATGTATTTTACCGGCATAACGGATACCTGCTCCAACACGCCCGCCGCTACGCTGACGCCGTCAGAAAAGGCGACCACGCCAACGCCCTTTTCAACAACTCTCGTATCATAACTCATGCCGATGCAGCCAATGCTGGGTACTTCAGGATAAAGCCGCTCCAGCTCGTTTACATGCGTTTCAAACTGATCATTATTCGAAAACAGCATGATCAACTGCGGGTTATTTAATCCGCGAACCGCTTCTTCCAAATTTCCCTGTTGGCTCATTCCAAAAAACTGTTTCATTCTGTAGTCCGCTCCTTCATTTTGGTATCGTTCAAACTGCTTCATGCAAAACATAAGTTATATCCATTATATGGCACTTCTAAATAATACGTCAATCTATTTTTGCCCAAATCCTACACCATTTCACGCATTTTTTTGCAAAGCAGGTTCGCTGGCTTGATGCGCAGCGCATTGTCAAATTCCACGCCTGCATCCTGCCTGTTTCCATTGCATAGATGATAGATTCCCAATCCATAATGCGCTTCATAGCACTCCGTACAAACATATTCCGGGCAAGTCACAGCAGACAATGCCCGCTCAAAAACCGCCCCAGCTTCTTCCCGCTCCCCGCACAGCGTCTTTAAAAACGCATACTGGCACAGCCGATCCGCCCGTTTCACATCCGCAATGTTCCCATACAGATTCCCAAACACAGAAAGCCCTTGCCTGGCGACGGAAGATGCCTCAAGCTGTGCGCCATTAAAATATAAGGCAAATGCCAGCCACGAATAATAATCGATCTCCTCCGGCTGCTTCTGCACCAGTTTTCGAAAAACCTTTATGGCCTTTCCAAAATTCATATGAATCACTTCCAGCATACCGCAAAGGCATTCGCCATCCAGCGAGGCGATCGAACTCGCTATATTCTGCGCTTGCAACAGTTTCCCAGCTTCCATTAAAAGCTGCGCCGACATACATGAATAATCATCATCAAGCACACGGTTGATTTTAAACATTTTTTGATATCGTTTCAAAGTCGCGCGCGCACTCGAAAAGTCTCCCATATACAGTTGAATTCGGTAAAGCAATACATGAAACGTCCGGTATTTGCTGCCTTCACAGACCGTATCCAGAAGATCCGATGCCTCCTCAAACCGTCCCAGCTTGCAGAGGCAGACCGCCAAATCATCATAACAAGGGACTTCCGATACATCCCGATGTTCCAGCTTTTCTTCATAATACGCTAACGCTTCTTCATACAGTCCCATTTCCATAGCGAAGACCGCCTGCACCTCCCGTGCCTGGTTCTCATCCCCGCCAAGCTGGAGGAATTTTTCCAGATCGCTCGCACATTGCTCTGTGTTACCTAAGCAATATCCGCTCTGCGCTCGCAATAAATAACCCGTCTCAAGCTCCATGAAACAAATCATCTTATTACTGAGTTCCCAAATCCGCTTCCAATCTTCCCTGTCAGCATAAATAGAAGCCAGCCGGAGCATCGCATCCTGATTAAAAGGATCTGCCTTTAACGCCATCTGGCAGCAATGCTCTATGCTCTCCTCCTCCGTCCCGGTTTGTTCATGGAAAGCCGCACGATATAGCCACAGAGAGACCGCATCAGGAAACTTCTCCAGAACCGTTTTCAGCTCCTTTAGCATCGGACCAACCTTTCCGCCGGTCTCTTCCTGCATCAAAAAATATCGCACATAGGAGTCATGCAGAAGCTGCGCGGGAAAAAGCTGCGGGCGGTATTCCATCACAAGGTTTTTGTATACGTCCAAGGCGGCTTTATATTTTTCTTGCAGCTCAAGAACCTGTCCCTCCAAATACCGCCGTTCGTATGTGGAAAGATGCTGCGTCGCCATTTGTAATTCCTCTTCCGCCTGCTTCACCACACCTAAATCGATTGCACACTGCACCATATAAAACGCAACCCGCTCCAGTTGTGGGATTTCTGAAAACACCTGTTTGAAAAGGATGTGCGCCGTTTCCCAGTCTTCCACCTGCATAAAACACCGAGCCAGCTCATATGTATAGAAATAGTTATTAGCAGCCGCATAACGAAGATGGCGCAGGATATCCATCGCCGGTTTGGTTTTTCTTGTCGTAAGGTACATCTTCGCCAAATGGAACTGCTGCTTCATCGTGCTTTCCGGACGTTTGCATAAGCTTTCCAGAATATCATAAGCATCCTCTACGCGACCCATGTCAAACAAAAGCCTTCCCTTGATTTCCCTAATCTTGTTTCGACCTGCCGACGTCAGCTTTTTCCGGCCGCCGTAGACCATATCGATGATCCGCTGTACCTCGTCATTGCGCCCCAGCTCAAAATAGGCCTCTGCTGTATCCACCGTCCAACTTTCATCCGTAAAGCCCTTCTGCCAGCTTACCTTCCCCAGCTCTGCAACAAGATCGTATTTTCCATATAATTTATACCATTCTTTCAGGATCAGCAATTCCCCTTCCGTCAGTTCCTGTTCCTTGGATTTCTCAAGAATCAGCGAGCCTAGTTCATCCAAAAACACCTGCTTCACGGGAAGTACGACAGGCTCATATCCCTCTTCTGCCAGCCGGTTTGCCGTCAATAATGCCTCGCCCTCCTTATTGTTCTTCCACTTGCTCATAATATAGCCAACTACCAACGCAGGATCTAAGTTTGTTTCACGTTCCTGCATCGCCTTTTCGAAGCATTCCTCAGCAATATCATGGTCTCCTATCCCCGCAAACAAAAATCCCAGGCTCACAAATTTGTGGTAGCCATCCTCCAGTCCTTTCAGTTTGCGGACGGCAGATTGCCAAGCACCACACAACAAGTAATATTCACTGTCCAAAAAAGCAAGGTACGGATGATAAATATTCAGTTGTTTCAATTCATCCAGCTTTTCCCGATACTGCTCCGCATCTTCTGCTTCAAAAGTGAAATAGATTTCCCGGAACTGGTCGATGAACAAGTCATATTGCTTCTCCGCTTCATATTCCCCGAACAAGTCAAAAGGCGGAAATTCCTTGAGCGACAATAGATACCTTACGTACGTTTCCATGCCTTCATAACCGACAATCTTCTCGTACATTTCCCGCTTTTCTGCATAATGGAAAGTGCTTTCGATGCACTTTACGACATCTTGTGAGATATTCCCATGCTGGATCATATACTGCAAAATACACGTAGCGATTTTGTCATGTGTTTCGGGAATCGCAAATTCAGGTCTGCGGAAAAAATAGATCCATTCATTAATATTATTTCTACGCCCAAAATCCGCATAAACCTCGAATAAGTGATCTTCCCACTCCATCGCATAGCGGACAGCCGTCACGCCTCCATTCGTTCCCATCAAAAGCCTCCTTCCTTAACCCTGCCAGTACCAATGCGGTAAAATCATGGCATCCGGCTGGTTTTCCTCCAAAACCAGCAATGGATACTGTTTCCCGATGATCCGTTTATACGGCAAATGGTCTCTCTGCACGATCACGGTTGTAAAGTACACATCGCGTCCTTCTGTCACATCTCTTGGTAGCTTGTACGAAAATACCCGTTCTACTTCATCCTCTAAAATATCTGCCAACCGCTGGATGCTGGGATGATACCCTTGCTCTCCTTTCGTCTCGAAAAGCGCATGCGCCAGTCCTATCAAAAGCGCAGGGTTTTCCCAGTAATACGGATCTGTTGTGTAAATGTAATTAGCAGGGCAATCGTTCCTGCCTTTTTTGAACAGCAGCTCATTTGCCTGCACCAATGCGCCCAGTGCTACTTTTCCCTCCCTATAAAACCGCCTTTGCAGCAATGGATCATAGAGGAGGAAAAGCTGGTCTGGCACTTGCGCATACCCTCCCAGTTCATCGTATTCCGGTTCGAGCCATTCCGGGCATTTCAAAAAAGCATCTTTTCCCGGTTTTCGGTTTCGTTCAAAATACTGCGCTGTTTTGTTACAATCAAAAGACTCCTTCTTCTTCCCGCCAAAAATACCCATCGTGTTTCTCCTTTCTGCTCTGTCACCCTATCGCGGAAGCTCTGCACATTGTTTGATTTCATTATACATAAACCGCTTTGATTTGTATACAGTTCGATCGTGGCATAGCCCCATCAATTAAATTCCTACAACACCTTAATCGCCAATAAAAAATTCGCTCTAATAATCCCGCAGGAAACGACAAACCATCACACCCGTTTTGAAAATATCCATAGACGCTTGCTGCCATTCAACAACTGACGCAGCCTTACATACAAACCAAAAAACAGAAAAACGCCGACAGTATTATGCTGATTGCTGATTGGCGTTTCTTCACAGTATCGCTTTATATTTCTTTGCATAAAATCAAGAAAAGGCATCCTTTGCATGAGCGTCCAATTCTTCCTTACTCATCCGTTTTGTTTCTTTTCCTGTACATAATGCTTCAAAATTTTGATAGATATGCTTGCACATAATTTGTTCCATTGGTTTTGATAATAAAGCACCAACGGCCTTAGCAATGAAATGAATGCCTGTGTTAATTTCCACTTCGATAATAAACTTTGATTCCTCGGGAGAAACCTCTTCCAATATCAAGTAAATAAAATCATGCCCTTTTTTCGTATCGCTGATTCCTTCAATCGTAACCCGCTTTTCTTCATCATCGAATGTTGCTGTGTAATGTGTCGTTGTCAGCACTTTCTCATTAGAGCCTATGGTTTGAGCCGTCCATTCTACATCAGAGATAACTGTCACTTCGCTTCCTGGTGAAACATCAAGGCTGCTCGGCTTATATAATGCTTTCCATGCGGTATCCATTGTAAATGGAAATGTCTGTTCATGTTTAAATTTCATCTTCTCTCTCCTTTTTAGGTTTCATTTATTTTAAGCATTTGCGGAACGCCAGGATCTGTCTAAATACGAGATTTTTTAATTACTGTAAAGCAACACTTCCTCAAGGACATCTATTTGCGCCGTTTACCGAAACATATAGAAATACGGCCGATCTTTCTAATCAACTA
>CAJUEB010000046.1 GCA_910585135.1 uncultured Eubacteriales bacterium | reverse complement strand
AGCGCATCTTCCATCATCAGGATTATCCCGTCGCGATCGACTACAACGAGGCCATCTACGTTTTCTAATAGCGTTTTGTAATCCGCTTCCCGCATTTTCATGACGCCTCCTCCGAAATATATTTATGGCTGGAATGCATTTGTGACCAGAATGTATTCATGACCGAAATGTATTTTACTGCTTTAAACTATTGTAGGCTTAGATATCTTTGTTTGTCAATCTTTCTTTTTGGGCAGGACTCTTACTGTTTACAAAAAGAAGGTCATCATGCATATATCTGCTTTTATCAAAATGCATTTTTGCATGATTTTTATTTTGGGTGAAATGCAGGAGACGTCCGGTGAATATGTGCGAAAGCGCAGCGATGCGATTTTAGCGTTTGGCGGAATTTGTCCTTTTCGTGAGTGAGTTTTGAATGTGTGAATTGTATGGACTGTATGTTCGCCCTGGAGTTGCGCAGGGTTTCGGGATACGCCTGCTTTAGACTTGCACAGGATTTTGCGGTCGGAGTAAAGTGGGGATTCTCTTAAAAATTAAAAAATTTCTATTTTAAGAGAATTTGGTATACAATTCAGTGGAAAAGCGGATAAAACTGCATGGAAAACGTTCTTTTGCGGAAGCTTTTCTCTATGATTTTTGAAAAATAGGATTTCCAGAGAAAAACACCCCTGTTTTTCTCTACTTTTGAGGAAAATCAAGCAAAACAAGAGAATCAGGTTCTCTGGCATATAAAATGACTGGCGACGATTCGCAAAAAGTCCCTGATTTTCTCTGAAAAAGCGTTTTTCAAAAAAATTCAGAGAATCGACATCCAGAGAAGCCGTGTATGATGTCGGCATTCGTTGTTAAAATTACCGTTTATGAAAATAAGGCGTTCTTCGCTGTTCATCAATGCTGTCATGGAAAACGGGTTTTGTGTAATGAGGTTATGGCGGTGAAAGTCGTTTGGTTCAAACAGTCCCGGTGTGTTCTCGTGGTATTGGTATGCTTGCGATTGCCGCTGGCATTGCTTGCAGGGGTGTGGTATACTTTTTTCAAACCAATGCATATGTTGAGGAAAATATGGATGAAGCAAAACATATGAGGTGAGATTGGGAGAAAGGAGTATAATCCATTGCTTGCAAAGAGAATCATTGGATTATATGGGAACATAAATGAAAGAAGAAGCCATCAAAAAATTGCTGACGCAGGTGAAAAATGAAGAATTGACCATCGATGAAGCCTGCGGGCGGCTCAAAGATCTGCCTTATAAGGATCTGGGATTTGCGAATATCGACAATCACAGGGCGCTGCGCACTGGCTTTCCTGAAGTGGTCTTCTGCCAGGGTAAAACACCGGGTCAGATCAGGGACATCATGCTGGAGCTGGTGCAAAACGGCGGGAATATTATGGGTACGCGGGCGACTGCTGCGGCTTATGAAGCAGTAAAGGCGGTGCTTCCGCAGGCGCGATATTATGAAGCTGCGCGGATCATAGCAGTCTTGGAAGCGGATGCGGTCTGCGAAAATGGAGCGGATGCAGGCTGCGGCGCGGGAAGCAGAACTGGAAGCGGAGAAGAACATCATGACGCGGCCGGAAGTGGGGAACATGATTGCGTTAGCATCGGATGCGAGGAAATCGGGCGCAGTGGCTTGAAAAATGGCGCGGCCGGAAGTGGCAGAGGTGCAAGCGAGGGCAATTTCCGTGATGGCACTGAAAAAGCAGGCTCGGAAAACCGTCATCATAAACCCGGAGGTGCAGGCAAGCCGTCTGTCGCGGTGGTGACGGCGGGAACTGCTGATATCCCAGTTGCGGAAGAGGCTGCGGTTACAGCCGAAATTTTGGGTAACCAGGTTATACGCATCTACGATGTGGGCGTGGCAGGGATTCACAGACTCTTTGACAAATTGGAGCAGATCCGAAAGGCTGATGTCGTAATCGTGGCAGCGGGGATGGAAGGCGCGCTTGCCAGCGTGGTAGGGGGACTTGTGGATGTGCCTGTCATCGCAGTGCCAACAAGTATTGGTTATGGGGCAAACCTCGGCGGACTGTCGGCGCTTTTATCCATGCTCAATAGCTGTGCCAATGGAGTGGGCGTGGTTAATATCGATAATGGCTTTGGGGCAGCATATTTGGCGGCGGTGATCAATCGTGGAAAGGGCAGGTGATCCGTTGTTTTTGGCTTTGTCTTTTTTGCCCGCAGGCAGAGTATTTAAACCGAATGCTGTTATTTTAGTGTTCACCGAGGGGTGCAAGTAAATCTCGTTTGGCGGCCGTCAAGCGGTCTTCGAACGACCTTCGCGCAGTTTTTAAGCAAATTCCGTTTGGCGGCCTTTGGGCGGTCTTCGAATGGTATTCGGGCGGCTACTGAAACCAAACTGAATGATTTTAACCGAATTGTTTTATTCTGCGTCTGTTCAGGATGCAAGTAAATCTCGTTTGGCGGCCTTCGGGCGATTTTCAAATGATATTCGGGCGGCCTTCGAGCGGATTCCGAAGTCAAATGTTAGCTGTTTTCAAGCGTTTTCATGACAATATAGGCAATGGACAGATCACGGAATAGTTCGTGGTCTGTTTCATTTGGAGCGTCGGCAATCGTTTTCATCTTGTTCAGGCGATAGCGGATCGTATTGGCGTGGCAATGCAGATCCAGGGAGGTGGCGATCACATCGCCGCCGTTATGAATGTATGATTTTATGGTGTCTTTATAGTCTTTCAGTTTATCGAGATAATCCTGCGCATATGATCGCAGCTCCGGCGTACCGGCAAGGGGGAGTATGGCAGCGTAGACGCCCAGCGCCTCATAAGACGACGCTTTGCGGAGGGAGACAAGGTTTGCTGCCCATGCGTAATAGGCCTCCCGAAAAGCCTGGTGAAGCTCTGGTGCGGGATGGAGGCGGCTCAGGGTGATGTCTGCTGCGTTAACGGGCAGGGACAAGGTCTGGCAGGCCTCATCGAGAATGATGCGATGTGATGTTTCATTCCACTTGGACGTCGTGATCAATATGAAAATGCCATCTTCATATTTTGATACGAGAAGCTTTTCCCGCAAATTTTTGCTCATGTAATAGGCGCGGAAAACACGCACGGCATCCAGCTGCGGCGTTTTGAGGTAAGCGGCAGAAATGCTTTTGTTCAGCAGCAGGGAAATCCCCCGGCGTATGCGTTCTATTTCCTCTGGGGATGCGGCGTCCTTGATCATCTTTTCGATGTGTGCTTCGGAAAGATACCGCGCATCGTCTCTTTCTACCGCTGTCATCACGTCGAAGATGATGTTTTCAAACCATGTGCCGTCCTGATAGGAGAAAATAGGGAAGTCGTTTTTGTCGGCATAGGATATGACCTCCTCCGGCAGTGTTTTGAAGAGGATTTCTTTATATGCGAAGGCGGAGACGCCGGACTCGTTTAAACGCTTTATTGCAGGAAGGATCAGGGATGGCGCATCCTTTGCAAAGAGCAGGCTGGAAATCACCAGGCTGTCTCGTTCAAATGCGTGGGACAAATCGTAATCGATCCCTTCTGCAAATTCATAATCTGCGATCCCTGCGGTGGTGATATCACGATCAAGCCCGCCTTTTCCAGCGACAAGGGAGAACTGTTCCAAGCTGGGCAGGTTTAAAATGTCTTTTACGGTGAGCGCCATCAGCTCGCCTCCTTTTCGATCACGCATATTTGATCATGCGCATTTTAGATAATACACAAAAATAATAGCATATTTTTTAGTTTTACACAATGATTGGGCGGTGAAAAAGCATTAGAATAAGAGCATCAAACCAGAAGTGTCAAAATAGAGACATCAAATAAAAAACAAACGAAACGCATCAAACCAGAAGGAGGCCGTTATGGACATCAAAACCTTTAAAGTAGAACGCTGGATGAATGATTATGAAGAAAAATGCACCTACAATCTGGCGGAAACATGCATCGATTCGCTGACCATCAGGGAGCTTTTGCAATTGTCCGGCGAGGATGCAGCGGAGTACATGGTGAAGCTAGCCGATACGAGGCTGACCTATAGCCATATCTTTGGCTCGCCCGGATTGCTGGAAGGCATTGCCAGCCTTTACGAGAATATAGGCCCGGAACATATTATCCCTACCCATGGCGCGATCGGGGCGAACCACCTGGCGATCAGTACCATAATCAGTCCCGGGGACAATATGCTCTCCGTGTTGCCGACGTACCAGCAGCACTATTCCATCCCTGAATCCATCGGCGCAGAGGTGCGGATCATCAGCCTCAATCTGGATAACCATTTCCTGCCTGACATGGAGCAGCTAAAAAACCTCGTTGAAGAGAACACGAAGCTGATCACCCTCAACAGCCCGAATAACCCTTCCGGCTCGCTGATTCCTGCCGGACAGATGAAAGAGATTGTCAAAATCGCCGAAAGCGTAGGCGCATATGTGCTCTGCGATGAAGTGTACCGGGGCATTTCCGAGGATGGAAGCTATATGCCGTCGATCGTGGACTTTTCCGAGAAAGGAATTTCGGTGTGCAGCATGTCCAAGACCTTTTCCATGGCAGGCGTCAGGCTCGGCTGGATCGCAACCCGCAATGAAGAGTTGCTGGAACGCTGTAAGGAAAGACGGGATTACGATACCATCAGCTGCGGCGTCATTGACGACAAACTGGCGGCGCTGGCGCTAAAGCACAAGGACAAAATCCTGGCAAGAAACAAGCGGATCGTGCTGCATAACAGAAAAATCCTCGATGATTGGGTCAATGCCACGCCGGAAGTTTACTACCAGAAACCAGAGGCGGGCACGACGGCTCTCGTGTATTACAGGAAAGATATACCGTCCTATGAATTGTGCGTCAAGCTGCTGGAACGCAAAGGCGTGTTGTTCACGCCGGGGGAATGCTTTGAAATGGAAGGGGCGGTTCGCATCGGGTATGCCTTTGATTCGAAGCTTCTAAAGCAGGGACTGGATTTGTTCACGGAGTTTTTAAGGGAAATATGAACGCCCGGCATTTGCAGTACAAGAGGCGCAGGATGAATCCGGCTGAAAAAGGCGGAGGCTGTCTTGCTCCGAAGGTTTTGTCTGGCGATGCGCTGTGTGAGTGTGGCGAGAACCATGAGGGGGAAGCAATTTGCTGTGCGAGCGTGGCGAGAACCATGAGGGGGGCAACAATTTGCTGTGTGAGTGTGGCGAGAACCATGAGGGAGCAGCGATGCGCCGTGAAGGCACGGCAGGAGTGCTTATGGTGCATGTGGTGATAAAGACAACGAACGGTAACGAAGGATTTGTAACGAACAAAATGAAAAAATTTTAAGGAGGTCAGGACAATGAAGATGAGAGTTTTGAATACGGAAGATGTCATGAAGGTCGTGGAAATGAAGCCGGTGGTCGAGGCCGTGGAACAGGTCTATGTGCAAAAGAGCAGGGGAGAGGCAGCGGTGTGGCCGACGGTGTTTTATGAATTTGAGCCGGGCGTTTCGGATATGGATATCAAATCAGGATATTTGAAGGACGCCGGGCTGTTCGGACATAAGACGGTTTCCCTGTTTACGCAAAATAAGGGAAAAGGACTGCCAGAGCTGCTTGGATGCATTATGGTGTTTGATGCCTCCACAGGAGCGCCGGTCGGGCTTCTCGACGGATCATATATCACGGGCGTACGCACGGGGGCGGCTGGTGCGATCGGCGCAAAATATCTGGCGCGGAAGGATTCCGACACGTTGTTTATCTTAGGCGCAGGGCATCAGGCGACATTCCAGGCGGCAGCCATGCTGACGGAATTTCCGCAGCTTGAAACGATCTATGTGGCAGACCCGCTCAGCTACGAAAATGCCATATCGTTCGTAAATTCCCTGCCGCAGCGGCTAAAGGACGGATTCGGCATTGACGCATCGAGCGTTTCTGTGCAGGCGTCGAAAGATCTTGCGGAGGACATCCCGAAAAGCGACATCATCATTACGGTAACGCCGTCGAAGCAGCCTCTCATTCAAAAGGAATGGGTCAGCCCAGGCACGCATTTTTCCTGTATTGGTGCTGACATGGCGGGAAAAGAAGAGATTGATCCTGCGCTTTTCACGGGGGCAGTGGTGTTTGTAGATGATATGTTTCACTGTATCGAGGCGGGAGAACTTGAAATTCCGCTGAAAAAAGGTATGATAGAGGAAGGGGCTATCGCAGGCGAAATCGGCAGCCTTATTTTAGGCGATGCAAAAGGGCGCGTTTCCGATGAGCAGATTACCATTTATGACGCTACGGGCATGGCGCTTCTCGATCTCGCAGCAGCAAAAGCGGCTTTGGATCTTGCGGCAGAAAAGGGACTTGGCCAAACGGTAGAAATTTAATGGATGAAAAGAACAGAGGAGGACGAGATGGCATTTGGTTATGATGAAGTGAGGGCGGCATACGACCGCATCAAGATATACATACCCGACACACCGCTGGAGCAGGCGTATCATTTGGGCGAGGGGAAACGAAATTATTTTTTCAAGCTGGAGTCCTTTCAGAAAGTAAAGAGCTTTAAGATCCGCGGTGCGCTCAACAAGATGCTGACACTGACCGATGAAGAAAAGGAATGCGGGGTTGCGACGATTTCCTCCGGCAATCACGGTTGTTCGGTGAGTTATGCAGCGTCGATGCTCGGCATTAAAAAGGCGGTCGTTATCGTTCCCGAAACCACGCCTCAGAGCAAGGTGGATAAGATCGAATACTATGGCGCCCAGGTGAAGCGAATGGGAAGCGGGTATGACGAAGCGGCGGCTTTGGGGCATAAGCTGATTGACGGAAATGGAATGACATATATCGATGCCAGCCTCATGATGGAGATCCTCCGGGGATGAGATATGATGAATGATTTACAGCAGGAAAAAAAGGCAGCATACCTTGTTTTGCCGATCATATCAGGCGTTTGCTGGGGGACATCAGGGCTCTTTGTCCGTTATCTGCGCGACGTTGGCTTTGATAATATGACGATTATTTTTTCCAAAGGACTGGTGGCGTCAGCGATGATGTTTCTCGTTATCATAGTAAAAAATCCCAATGCGCTGAAGGCAAACCCTCGTGATGTGCCGCTTTTGGCGGCCGTTGGGATCACGGGCATGCTGCTGCTTTCCGTCACATATAACGAAGCCGTTTTTCGGATTTCATTATCCTTATCGTCGGTGCTGCTATGCCTTGCGCCTGTGTTCGTGCTGATCTTTGGACTGCTCCTGTTTGGGGAGAAACTGACGAGTGTCAAGCTGGCTTGTATGTGCCTCGCTTTTCTTGGCTGTATCATGCTCAGCGGCATTTTTGACACAGGAGGGAATCTGCAATGGGATACCATTGGGTTTCTGTTTGGTCTGGGATCAGCCGTGGTCAACGCTGCATATACGCTCGTTTCGAAGGCGGCCACCGACCGAAATTACAGCACGGTGACGATTTACCTCTATGGGTTTCTGGCGATTACCGTTATTTTAGCGCCTTTTGCCGATTGGGGACTGATGCTGGAATATCTGCTGGCTTCTCCTGTGAAAGCGACGCTCGTATACCTGGGTCATTCGGTATGGACGAGCATGCTGCCGGGCATTCTGTATATCACAGCGGTAAAGAATGCGGATACAGGCAAGACCGCGATCCTTGCCGCAGGTGCAGAGCCTGTATCGGCTATGGCAGCGGGGCTTTTGGTGTACCATGAGATCCCATCATGGATCGGTTTTACCGGCATGATCATTACGGTTGCTGCGTTGATCATCTTAATCCGCAGCGATCAGAAATCGCCGGCTTGAAAATTCTAAAAGAACTATTGCTGGCGGCCTTGAAAATATCGATTGCTCAAAATAGTTTAAGAAATTCTTTTGTTAAAATAATCAATAAAATCATTTGCAAAATCCCTGCCCTTCACCGACCTCTGAATCGTTAGAGCTTTAGGCCTGACTTTTGGGGGACGGTTCACCTGATTTGATTGCGGCGGGGATTTTTCCTGTCCGTAAAGCCTGGCCGATTGTCCTTTTTTGTGAATTTGTAACAAAAAATCATAAAAATATGGACATTTTATGATAATCAGTATATAATATAGCACTGTGGGATGATAGTGCGGTATCGATTTAACGCGATAAAGCAAAATGCAAAAAACGCACAGCCGGAGGCTGGCGGCAGCTAGCTGCCGGCACAGTGCCGAAATCGAGCGCAGGCAACTGCCGCATACTGGCACAGCGCCGAAATTGAGCGCAGGCAACTGCCGCATACTGGCGCAGGACCCACACCGAAAGCGGGAACTTGCCGCACAGGACAAGAATGCGGGAAATTACCGCACGGGAACAGAAAAAGGAGAACGGACATGAAATACAATCTAAAGCCGGATGAACGCGCAGCCCTGGAGCTTCGGGGACTATACGAAAAATTCGGATACAAAAAATACAAGATCGGAAAATTTGAAGAGTATTCGCTCTATGCTGCCAACAGCGATTTTCTGCCAGGCGATAAAGTCCTTACTTTCACCGATCTTGACGGCAGGCTGCTGGCGATGAAGCCCGATGTGACCTTGAGCGTTATTAACAACACGAGGGCGACCAAGGATAAAAGCGAAAAGCTTTACTACATCGAAAACGTATACAGGGAAAACAAGGAAAACCATTCGTTCAAGGAGATCAGCCAGATGGGGCTGGAATACATGGGGCATATCAACAAATACAGCGTGATCGAGGTGATGAACCTGGCGTTGAAATCCTTAAAGCTGATCGACAGTAATTTCCTGATGGAAATATCGCATATGCACTACACGGTTCATTTGCTGGAATCGCTACAGCTTCCGAAGACCGTTTCTTTTGCACTTTTGAATAACATCAGGCAGAAGAATGCCGCCGGAATCGGGCAAATTGCGGAAAAGGCCGGACTTTCTGCCAAAACGACCGAGATGCTTTGCGGGCTGCCGTTCCTTTACGGGGAAATCAACCAGACGATTAAGAAAGCGCGGAAGATGGCGGTAAACGACGAGATGCACCGGGATCTGGATGAGCTTTGGGAATATTGCAGCGCCCTCAAACGCCTGGGGTATTCCAAGAGCATACAGCTTGACCTTTCCATGGTAAACGACATCGATTATTACAATGGCATCATTTTCAGGGGTTATATCAGAAGCCTGCCGGGATGTGTGCTTTCGGGCGGGCAGTACGATAAAGCGATGCAGATTTTGGGCAAGGATGCGGGTGCGATCGGTTTCGCTATTTATTTGGATGAACTGCTGCGGGGAAGGCATGCGCCGTCTGCCTGCGATGTGGATGCGGTGCTTCTTTACGATGAAAAGGATGATACGGTAGCGGTCATCAAGGCCGTGAAGGCTTTGCAAAAAGAAGGTTTATCGGTTCGGGCGGAGACCAGCATTCCGCCGGATCTAAGATATCGGGACCGGTATATAATCAGGGATGGACAGCCGGTAAAGGAGGACAAATAAATGTTAAATATCGCATTGCCAAAGGGCAGGCTGGGAGACCAGGTATACGATATGCTGGCCTCCATCGGGTATGATTGCCCCGGATACTATGAACAGAACAGGAAGCTGGTGTTCGAAAGCCCGGAGAAAAATGTCAGGTATCTTCTCGTCAAGCCGAGCGACGTGGCGATCTACGTGGAGCACCATGCCGCTGATGTGGGCATCGTGGGAAGGGACATTTTGCTGGAAAATAAATCGGACGTCTATGAGCTGCTCGACCTGAAAATCGGTGTGTGCAGGATGGCGGTCGCTGCCCCGGAAGGATATGTGGAAGACCCGGACAGGACGCTGCGGGTGGCGACGAAATACATTAATATAACAAAGGATTTTTATGCGGGGAAAAACCGCGATATCGATATCATCAAGCTGAATGGAAGCATTGAGCTGGCGCCGCTTCTGGGACTTACGGATGTTATCGTGGATATCGTCGAAACAGGCAATACCTTGCGGGAGAACCACCTGAAGGTGATCGAGGAATTCCAGGATATCAGCGCACGGTTTATCGCTAATAAAACCAGCTTTAAATTTGAAAATGAAATGATCAGCCATATGCTGAGAAAATTAGGGGAGCAAGTGAGATGAGCAGATTTTTAAATGCCCGGTACGAAGCGTTAGAGCCGTATACGCCGGGCGAGCAGCCAAAAAATGCGGGTGATTTGATCAAGCTGAATACCAATGAGAACCCGTATCCCCCAGCACCTGCCGTGGCAGCGGTCATCGATAACGGGCAGCTGCAAAAGCTGAAGCTGTATTCCGACCCGGAGGCTGCGCCTTTGACGGAAGCGATTGCCGATTTTTACGGTCTTCATAAGGAGCAGGTCATCGCCGGTAATGGGTCGGATGAGATTCTGGCTTTTATCTTCATGGCGCTATCGGGAAAGAGCGGCAAGGTGTATTACCCACAGATCAGCTATAGTTTTTACCCGGTATACTGTGGTATTTTTGGTGCAAAGGGCGTCGAAGTTCCGCTTGGGGCGGATTTTACGGTAGAGCCTGCGGATTATTATCATCAGGATGGAACGATCGTGATCACCAATCCCAATGCGCCGACGGGAAGGGCGCTTTCCCGGGCGGAGATAGAAAGCATCTTGAAAGCAAACCGGGAGAACCTGGTGGTGATCGATGAAGCTTATGTGGATTTTGGAGCAGAAAGCGCAGTAAAGCTCATTGATCGTTATGATAATCTGCTGGTGGTGCAGACCTTTTCCAAATCCAGAAGCCTGGCCGGGGCGCGGATCGGCTATGCCCTAGGAAATGAAGCGGTGATCGCAGATCTTAATAAAATCAAATTCAGCTTCAATCCGTATAACTTAAACCGCCTCTCGATTTTGGCGGGCGTTGAAGCCATTAAGGACAGAGCGTATTTTGAAGAGACCTGCGGCAAAATTATCAAGACCCGGGAAGCCTTCGTAAAGGAAATGACGAAGCTGGGATTTCATGTGCTGCCGTCCAAGGCCAATTTCGTCTTCACTTCGAGTGAGCGGATTTCCGGCGAAGCGTATTTTGCGGCACTTCGGAAATTTAATATCCTCGTACGCCATTTTAATGATGAAAAAATAGCGAATTATGTTAGAATTACCATAGGGACGCCGGAAGAGATGGATCGTCTTATAGCGGCGACAAAGCAAATCCTGGATGGCGTCGCGCAGGACGGAAAAGATCGTTAAGCCCTAGCATAAATGTGGAGGACGCCGCACAGGATGCGGACGCATAAGCTGGCGTGGCCGGCTGCATCGCAAGGGCATCATGGCGGGCGATGGCGGCTTGCAGACGCAGAACAAAACGATACCGACCGTTGGCACATGACCGGCGATAGGCGGGAGCAATTATGATCATAGGAGGAAGCGGATTATGCGAAGGAAGAAAATCGTCAGGGAAACGAAGGAAACCAGGATCACGCTGGCATTGGAGATAGACGGGACAGGTGCATATGAAATCAAGACGGGATGCGGGTTTCTCGATCATATGCTGGAGCTGTTTACAAGGCACGGGCGGTTTGACCTTGCGATCGAATGCGAGGGCGATACGCAGGTCGATTACCATCATACCACGGAGGATATCGGCATCGCCTTGGGCGCAGCCTTTCGGGATGCGCTGGAAGATAAGCGCGGGATCAATCGGTACGGCAGCATGCTTTTGCCGATGGATGAAGCGCTCGTCCTTTGCGCGGCAGATATCAGCGGCAGAAGCTGCGTAAGCTTCGATGTGCGTCTGCCTGCGCCGAAAGTCGGGGACTTCGATACGGAGCTGGTGCAGGAATTTATCCTTGCGCTTTCCCGGGAAATGGGCCTTACCGTGCATGTGAAACAGATTGCGGGTGAAAACACACATCATATCATCGAAGCTGTCTTTAAGGGTTTGGGCAGGGCGTTGCGCACGGCCTGCGCCATCGAAGAAGAATATGCGGATGAAATACCGTCAACAAAAGGAGTTTTATAGCATGATAGCAATTATAGATTACGGTGTGGGAAATCTCTTTTCCCTCACCGCTTCCTTGCGGTATCTGGGCGCGGACACGCTCGTTACCAGCAAAAAAGAAGAAATTATAGCGGCAGACAGGATCATCTTGCCGGGGGTGGGGGCATTTGAAGATGCCATCGCCAAGCTGCAAGCAACCGGTCTTGTGGATACTATCCTGGCGGAGACTGCGAAGGGAAAGCCGCTTCTTGGGATCTGCCTCGGTATGCAGTTATTGTTTGAGGAAAGCCACGAGTATGGCGTGCATCAGGGGCTGGGGCTGATCAAGGGAAGCATTGCATCGATCGATGAGGATTTGCAAAAGGCGGGGATCACAGGCCTGAAAGTTCCGCATATCGGCTGGAACGCTTTATCGTTTGCCGATGGCGAGCCGCTTTTTAAATATATCAAGCAAGGCACGCACGTTTACTACGTCCATAGCTTTTACGGAAAGGATTGCGGCGAAAGCCTTATCGCTTCTTCGATGTATGGCATTAAGATAACAGGCGCAGTAAGAAACGGGAACGTGTACGGAACGCAATTTCACCCGGAAAAGAGCGGTGCGGCCGGGCTGGATATTTTGCGGGCGTTTATGGAGGTGTAGCGGTATCATGAAAATTTTTCCTGCGATCGATTTGCGAAATGGCAAAGCGGTGCGCCTGTTTCAAGGCGATTACGACCAGATGACCGTTTATGGGGCAAACCCTGTGGAGATAGCACAGGACTTTAAAAAGCAGGGCGCGGCGCATCTTCACCTCGTGGATTTGGACGGTGCGAAGGACGGCAGGCTGGTAAATTTTGAAACGATAAAAGCCATCGTAGAAGAGGTGGATCTGTTCGTGGAGGTCGGGGGCGGCATCCGCGATGAAAAGCGGATCAGGCAGTATCTCGACTTAGGCGTAGGCCGGGTGATCCTGGGGACGATCGCCGTAAAAGATCCTGCGTTCCTGGAAGAAATGGTCCGAAGATACGGCGAAAAAATTGCAGTCGGCGTTGATGCGCGGGACGGCTACGTCGCCATAAACGGATGGAAGGAAATCACGGACAAGGAAAGCTTCGCGTTTTGTGAATACTTGAGGGAAATCGGGGTAAAAACCGTGATCTATACGGATATTTCACGCGACGGAAGCCTGCAAGGGACAAATCTGGCGGCTTACCAGAGGCTGCATAAGATCGAAGACCTTGATGTGGTAGCCTCCGGCGGCATCAGCTTTGAAGAGGAAATCACGGCATTGAAGGACGTGGCGGCGGCAGCGATTCTGGGAAAAGCGTTGTACAGCGGCAAGCTGGAGCTTTCGCGGGCGATCGAGCTGGCGAAATAAGTCTGGCAAGGCGAGTGCAGAGGGATGAATCCTGCAAAACGGGCTTGGTGAAATGAATCCGGTGAAATGAATCCGGCCAGCCGGCCGCTGCGGGGCAGCGGCCGAAGGATGTGTGTTCAGCGTTTGTGGAAAGGCGAATTATGATTACGAAAAGAATTATTCCGTGCCTGGATGTCAGAAACGGAA
>CAJUEB010000045.1 GCA_910585135.1 uncultured Eubacteriales bacterium | reverse complement strand
TCTCCATGATAAAAGAGGCGGGGATGCCGCCTCTGATAAATGTCTTTCCTGCCATATATTGTATTATGTATCAATTATACTGTCAAAATAATCCAAGCACACCCTAATCCGCATAGATTTCTTCCCGAAAAGCCGCATTGAGCGCTTCCCAGCCATTTTTCACTTGTGCTGGCATCCGTGATGCTGCGTCTTCGATCTCGCAAAGGCTTTTCGTAATATACCGATCTAGCGACTCGACCTTCGCGATTTCTTTTATCTCAGGGGAATGCACCTTAATCTCCAGAAGCTCATCCACAATACTCCTGTATTGATTGTCAAGCTGGCTATCCACCAGCTTGCGAAAAGGTACGGGCGGCGGTGTTCCATTTCCTAAAATCCATTTGCAAGCCAAAATCGGTCTTATGACATAAAAATATTTCTTTAGCACCACCCGATTCCGTTCCAGATGCCGCTTATAATTTCCAGCCGCCATATTCAAATAATGATATATGCCGCTTTTTGGCATAAAATACTTTACCGCAAGCTCTGACAGCCTTTTTGTAAAATCCGTATCGATATACCGTACCGGGGAGCCGATCCATTCTAGCAGCGCCGGATTGGAATGATGCATGAGCCGAAGCGCTTTCGATAGATCCCAGCCATTTATATCAAGCGCATCGCTGATCGGCAGCTCTATCACATCCCTCGTTTTTTCAAGCCGCAAATATTCTGCCGCTGGCCTTTTATAGAGAAACCGCACATCGTAATCGCTATCCGGCGACGCAAATCCCCATGCCCGGCTGCCGGACTCGACAGCCACTAAGATTTTCACGGTTTCCGATTTTTCAATCCTTCTTAACTCATCTGCAATCTTCATGTTCACGTTTCCGCACCTCCTTTCATATGCCAACGCCCCTCCCGCAGTTCACATTACCATCCGTAAGCCGCATTGAGCGCTTCCCATCAGGCTTCCTATCTCTGCCCCCTGCCCCTCTAGCTCTCTGCTTATCCTCTTGTCTAGTCCTCCGCCTTAAAATTATACAGAGGCTTTATCTGCGCGATGATTTCAGCAGCAGGCTCGATCTGCTTTTTGATTTCACCGATCGGCTTATATGCCATCGGAGCTTCATCAAGAGTTCGCCTGCTGATGCACGTCGTATAGATTCCCTGCATCTCCTGCCTGTACCGCTCCATTGTCAGCGAATCAAAGGCTGCTTTTCTGCTCATGAGCCTGCCAGCGCCATGGGGCGCAGAACAGTTCCACGCTTCGTTGCCCTTTCCGATACAAACCAGGCTTCCATCCCGCATATTGATCGGAATCAGGATCTTTTCCCCTTTCTTGGCAGAAATCGCGCCCTTTCTTAAAATCATCTCATCCGTATCGATATAATTATGGATCGTTGTAAATTGTTCATCCACCGTAACACGCATGCCTTTTACGATCACATCCATCATCGCCTTTCTGTTCAAAGCGGCAAAACGCTGGATGATCTTCATATCATGGAGGTAAGCATCGAATAATGCGCCTTCCACATACGCCAAATCTTTTGGGACTGGTGTTGCCAGCGCGCGTTCCTTGCGAAGCTGTTTCAGCCTCTTATTGATTTCCTTGCTCCTTCCCTGCGCCTTCATCTCCGCGATCATTTCATCGATTTGAAAACGCGCGCTTCCGCAAAGCGCATGAAAACCCTCGTTTTGATAATACTTCGCCACTTCATTTCCCAGATGGCGGCTTCCCGAATGAACGACGATATACAATGCGCCTTCTTCATCTTGATTCACTTCGATGAAATGGTTGCCGCCGCCCAACGTGCCGATGCTCTTTTTCGCACGATCCAGGTTCACATTTTTTGCACAGCAAAGCTTCTGTAAATCGATTTCCTCATGAAGCGGATGCGCATCACTGCGAATATCCCGCCCAAAAGGAATCTCAGATCTGATTAGCTGGTCAAGCGCTTCAAAATTCATCGACGTTTCCTTGATTTTCACCGTTTCCATGCCGCATCCGATGTCAACGCCTACCATTCCCGGAACGATTTTATCCTCTATGGTCATCGTCGTACCGATCGTACATCCCATGCCAGCGTGTACATCCGGCATGATCCTGATCTTGCTTGCCGCAAATTCCTCGCAATCGCAAACCGCCTTGATCTGCCCGGCGGCTGACTTTTCCAGCTCACTGCAATAACAGATCGCTGTATTGTATTTTCCCTTTACTTCAATCATAACGCCCTCCCGCTCAAGCAGCGATACAAGCATACCGCCTGCTGTTTAAAACCTCCAGCATGAATTCATACGGCGTCGTTTTTTCCTTCACAGCCATTGAAAAGATACGCGGTGTGCAGCCGGAAACAAGCACAACGCCCTGTTCATTCATCGTCACCGTCTGATGCCCGTTCCTGGCGGCTACATTCCAGAATACGACCTTCGGCAACTGATAGCCATAGCTTGCAAACAACTTTTTCGCATATGCGAAATTTGTCAGCTCCGCATTACTGGTACATACATTAAATTCCATGTCGGAAATGATGTACACGGTCTTTGGAAGCTGTTCCTGCGGGACATGGTTTTTCACAGCTGCGGACAGGATCAATTCAAACACCTTTTGGATATTCGTGGAGGCGATTTCACTATACCTCATGCAATATTTCACCTTATCGACAATATCCCGCCCCTTGATTTCCACTAACCTCGGACGTTCTGAAAAGGTGATAAAATGATTGCTAAATGCGCCTGTATTCCGCTCGGCAAAATAAATCCCCAACGAAAGCGCAACGGATGCTGGAAGCGGATTGTGATAAGAATACATCGAACCCGACCCGTCTACGACCGCGATCGCATTCTCCCCATCCGTAAAATCGTCCAAACTCCGCCAGGAAGCATCCATCGCATTCTTTTGCATCTGCGAAAGCACAGGCGGATTCCAGACCGCCACGGGAGCAATGATCTCATATGGCATCAGCGTTCCCGTATGGAGTTCTGCCTTGCCGCAAAGGACGCTTTGCAAAAACGCCTGGTATCTGTCCGCATCGTTTCGGATGAACGCCTGCCTGTATTTGAACATCGCTTTGGAAGGCTGCTTCGCATAGTCAAAGGAATAGTCCTTCTCCCGCAGATTATTTTCTATGATCCGAATCGACGCCCTGAGCCTGCTGAGTGCCTTGCGGTACACAGCATCATTCATGCCAAAAGCCCGCGCGATACGCTTCGCATTTTTGACCGTTTCCCGGCCGCTCGCATTGACCGACGGCAGCCACTTGCCCAAAAGGGAAACCGGCTTTCCTTTTTCCATCGCTTCCATATCGATATCGAATTGTCTTCGTATGTAATCTAAGGTCTCCGCTTCACAGGCTGTGCCAAGCAAGCTAAGGAGGTCATCGTATCTGCCAAATCCGGCAATATGCGCAAGATTCTTCTGCACGGATTCAGGCTTATCAGAGGCCAGCCAGTTGATGATAATACGAAATGTCCTTCTCTCGCCCAGCCCGCCTCTGATGTCCCTGCTGTAAAATAGTATTTTCATCGCCAGATCGGCATTTTCCGCATATGCCCGCTGAAAGGCTGCGATGATCGCATCATCATCTCTATGCCGGAACGCCCCAATCGAAGCAAACAAATCCAAGCAGTCTGACTCCGTAGTCTTGTATGCCGCTGCGCCATTTTCCGTGAAAGTCTTATTCGCTGTTTTCTTTAAAAATTCCAACATTGCTGCATCCTCCTAAAAAACAAGGCACATTGCAAGCGTTAAACAGCAGTTTCCTGCAAAGACGCATCTCCTCAGATAGATTTTAACCGTTTGCTGTATGTGCCTTTTTGACAAGATACCATTTTATCCGCTGTAGGATTCGAACCTACACTCTTCCGGCTACAAACCGGATGCTCTACCATAAGCTAGGCGGTCCTTAGTCTGTTTGTTTGTCGCTGTTGGTATCTTTCTTATGCACTTATCATACCATCCGCAATCTGTTAAATCGTGGAAAAAAAGTTGCGAACAGAAAAAATTGCGAACAGAAAAAACATGGTCAGCAGGAAGGGCAAATGAGGCTCGCTTCATGAAAAGAGGCTGCCGATACGCCAGCCTCTGCTTACGAAATCAATTCATGCGTCCGCATTCTTCCATTGACACTGCCTTTCCAACCTGTCACGCACCTGCCCTGCAAAGGAAGCCGGGGCAATAACCTTAATCATCGGTCCAAAGGACATGATCCTGATCAGGATTTCCGTCTCATCTTCTTTATAATAATATAAGGTCATCCGATATTGACGATCATCCAGCCGCTGCGTTTCTTTTTTCAGGTTCGAAAAATGCAGCATCGCCCGTTCCAGTGCATTCCGCTCATCGGTAAGCGCCAACACCACCCGTTCCTCGCAAGCACTGTATTTTACTACATCGGATTCACAATATTCATCCAAAAGTTCACAGTTGCTGATTCTGGCGACATTGACCGTGTCCGGCCTGAACCTGCCGATAATCCGCAGCCTGAATTTATCATCCTTTCCCGAATACTCAAGCCGCAATGGGACAGCGCGCCATGTGTGTCGTTTTCCCCGCTGTGAAGTAAACTGGATTTTGAGCCGCCGCTTCTCATGGAGTGATTTCATGATCGTGCGGAAATTGGCTCGGTACGTTTCATCCGTATAAGGGTCGCCATCTGCATATCTGTCAAAATACACAATCGCATCCTGTGCATACAACGCTTCTATTCCATCTAGCTGCTCCCGCAGTTTCCGCTCCTCCTCATCTGATAAAAACAACCCGATCCGCTGGTCTCCTAAGATAGCCTTGACCCAGCGTTTTTGCATCACCGTAAGCGGCATACTGGACGCTGACTTGATCGGCGTGCTGCCATCTTCCGTCAGGAGCTTCCACTCCCCGCTCATTAATGCCGCAGGGATATGCAAAAGGCTTTCGCCAAACCCATAATCCCCCACAATGCGATAGATATCATCCGAAGTGATATGGTGCTTTTTCACGGCCTCATCGATAATCAAAGATACGATCTTATAATAGCTTCCGTATATCTCATGAAATATCATCCTGCGCCCCTCCGTCCTGGTACATCTCCCTCATCGTTTCAAGGTCATCATAAAACCGCTTCGTTACGGACTCATTAGAACAAGACAGGCTGGTGATCCTTCCCGTAAAACTCCTGATCCACGGCATCATTTCCTCCGCGCTGTATACATCTATCGCATACCGATAATGGGTGTTGTCTAATCGCTCGATCACACCATGCTTCCCCTCGCGCTTTAGCCTTTCGAGAATATACTCTGCCCAGGGTTCGATATATAACGTCATTTCCAGATACTCGGTATGCAGATCCTTATGAAAGGCCACGCCCCAAAGAGGCTTTGCAAATTCCGCCGCACGCAGCGCGTATTCATCCCATTCCAGCTCCGTATCCTGTAAAGCTGCCGTTTCGATATGATCCAGCCGAAACAGGTTGAACTTGTTTCTCGCATACTCATGCCCCAGTACATACCGCCTCCCGTTCTGCGTGCTGATATATATTTTTAACGGCAGGATGTCGATGGAATATCCCGAAGCTGCCTTGCGTGCCATCAGGCGCAACCGCGTTTTTTTCTTTTGGCGAATTGCATCGAAAAGGCTGTACAGTACATCGTTTTCAAATGCATGCAATATGTAATGGTGCTTAAAACGGAAATAATCCTGATCCGTATGCGGCAGTTTGTCCAGGATAAAGGAACCCACTATGCCAAGCGGGTCTGCTTCGGAAAAAAAGCACAATGCGTCTTCCAAGCCTTTTCCGATTTCCACATCCTCGTTCATGCTGTAAATCACCCTGTTTCCTTTTCGCAGGCTTTTGAATATGCCGAGCTGCTCGTACTCTTTCAGTTTTTTCCGCACGGTAGAAATGTCCACCGGCTCTGCGTTTTCAAAAAAGGAAAGGTAATGGTCTGAAATCGTTTCTGTAATCTCTCCCGCGCCCATTCCATCTGGAGCGGATGACAGGATATCGAGCAGATAAAAATGCAGCATAATGTCGTTTGCGGTAAAGCTTTTGGCTTTAAATGCATTGTACAACGGGTTTTGCCTAATCTCCCGCGTGTCTACCGACAGAAAAGACACCTTCCCTGATGCTTCCTGCCGGAAAGACATATGATCGCCAAGCCAGCTTTCAATCCGCCTGCGCTCATTATCATAGCTGCGCGCGCTCTTTGCTCCATACCCGCTGCGGCTGTTGAAGCCATATACATAAAACTGCTTCATGTATTCCCTGATTTTGTTGAAGTTTTTGATTAACTCATGATATGCCATGGTTTTTCTCCTTACACAATGCCACAAACCTTTCCCTAGCATTTGGGCGGGCCAGTGCATAGCTTTCATCATTCATGACTTGAAACACTTCCCCTATAATAGCGGAGCTTGATCCAAATTCACATTTCAATTCATAGAACGCTTGTGCCGCACCATTACCGTATAACCGCTCTGCTTTTGGTTTCCCCTGATCTATATAGCACTTTTTGTCCGTGTTCTTCCTATATGCTTCTATGTAATAACAAAGCTCATAGTTCTCCGCTTCTATACAAAAGGCTTCGTTTTTATAATACAATCTCTCTCCATCAAGAAGGATTTCTTTTAAAAATCTATCAAAAAATGCAATTCGCTCTTCTAGCGGATATTCCTCATGACCTATGCCTTTTACATATTTATACCTTTTTCCAAATACTAGCAAATAAGACCTTGTTGCTTTCAGTCCTCCCTTCCTGCTCTCTAAAACAAATATTTTTGAAACGGGCCATATTAAGAAATCATTCCCAATATACCGTTTTAAATAATCGTTAATCCACCCTGCTCTTTTCTTAATAGGGTTACTTGTTTTTTCTAAATCCTTTTTTAAGGCATCCTTTGAAAAATTAGAAATCAACGCATTCGAGCTGCTCGTTGCTGAACTTTCCATTTTTTTCCTTCCAGTTGCCTTAAAATCCAATTCGTTTTTTGGCAATGCCTCCACGATAAAAAAAGTGATAAAGAACAGCACATTGCTTGCAAGCATAGCCCACATTGAGATCCAAGAAAATAAACTGAACTCTCCATCAGTAAGCGCAGGCTTTAGCCCTGTCGCTAAAAAAAGCGCAGTCGCTATGAGAAAAACCCCAGCAAATATCCTGCATATACATTTCATTCTCTTCCTGACCCTGCTCATGTTCACTGCCCTATTCAAAACAAGACTCCCTGAAACATTTTTACCTTCTACGAAATGCTTGCGGCTTGAACGTCTTCTATATTCACCCGCATAACTTCATAATAATGATACTACAACTCCGCCAAAAAATCTCTCCCAATATCAAATTCACATAACGCGCCAGCTTATAAAGCCAAAGAACAAGCAATCATATGTCCGTTCTTACCCGCAATCCTTTGATTCTTTGATTATTGACCACCGCCTAATCATATTGTGGAAATTACGCTTGAGCATACCTTCCGGTGTTTCAGGCCATGTACCGGATCGATACGTCTCAACACACAATAATTTGAATCCATAATTGTAACACATAGAAAAACCCTCCTTACTGGGTGTCCAGTAAAAAGGGTACATATCAAAATCAAAACACCAAGAGACTATTTCATATGGAATCCATATCTGTCGTGGTAATATTCATATTTATACAGATCCTATTTTAACGGGAATCGCTTCAAAATGTAAAGTTTTTATAAATTTTTGCGGTTAATGTACACTAACACAATGTTTCTTTTTGCAAAATCGCCAAATTTTGGTCAAACTGAATGGCAGCAAGCATTCCAGGTGCGCTTTTTGCAAGTTTTTCGGTATCATCAAAGTGACAATGAAAAATTTCCTATGTTGTTGATGAATTTTCATTCATTTTTGCCATAAAATTCTGTATATATATACATTTTGCTTTTTAGCAAGTATTCAGTAGTGTGCACTAACTCCTTAATTTTTTCAAAAATAACCATTTCTCCAAAAACGGGACAGACCCAATAAACGCTCTGCTATTGACGCAGCGTTTCCGCCTGCAACCTGTCAAATTCCGCCATGCACTCATCCACTGTAGCACCTTTTAGTAATTTCCGCACGATAAGACAAGTATTGCCCCACTGTTCCAGCTTCATATTCGCGTTAGCACCGAGAACATAGATATTGGACTGGATTCTGTCATTCAGCGGCTTCAGCGCCGGAATACATTCCACTTCCACATTCTTTGACGGCGAGATTACTTTATTGGTCTCCGCATAAGTCTGGAGAGCCTCATCGGACAGCATGATATCCAGCGTCTTCATCGCATCTTCCGCATGCTTCGCCTCCGCACCAACGCCAAAGCCTGTCATAGGTATTACAGGCATCCGCCCCCTGCTGCTAGGAAATCCGATGACCAGCATCTCAAAGTCCGGATCACCGTAAGCAGTATCTGTATTCGCTGCTCCCCAGTAAGCCATTACGATCGGCGTCTTCTGTGCCAAAAAATCAGGACCTTCCCCTTCAATCGCTTCATTCACGTATGCCTTATCGGCATCAATATACCCCTTGTCGATCATCTCCTGCAAGAACTCGAAGCCTGGGCGCATATAATCACTGTACTTGCTTTCCCCACTGTTTAAAGCCTCTATCTCAGCCTCCGTATTCCCGCCGTTATACAAATCCGCATAAGCCTGTGCCAGCACGAAAGTCTCCAGCCACCACCTGTTCGCTCCTACCGGCGTTTCAATTCCGTTTTCTTTGAACACTCGGCAACATTCCAAAAATTCCTCCGGCGTCTCCGGCAGTTTCAGTTTATATCGATCAAACATATCCTTATTGATGAACAACCCATACGCTACCACTTCCTGCGGGATCGCAACCAGCTTTCCGTTTACAACGTTCGCCGTCTTTACCACATCCCTCAGATTGTCGGTACACGTGAGTCCCGACAGATCCATCAGCTTGCCTTCCTCTCCCAATGCTTTTATGGTATCAGGATTGAGCAGATAGATATCGTCCATATTGTTACGCGCCCTGTCAAGTGCCACTTCATCATATGTTTTATCTTGGTAATTTTCGGCTGTGTAAGTCACATAATTCACTTTGAGGTTCAGCTTTTCCTCTGCCATAATGACCGTTTTATCCGTCGCGCTTCTTGCAGTATTGACCGTATCCGCCTCCGTTTTCTCCATGGGGCTGAACATGCTCACAACCTTTTCCGCATCCTCCTCCGCCGAGAGCAGATTATTGGTACTTTCCTTTTTCCCGCAAGCTGCCGCCGCAAGCATGACAGTACACATCAGAAAGGCAACTGCCGCTTTTACGATCACTCGCTTGCTTTTCCTGTTCATATTAAGTTTCCCTCCTCATACTATGCTTTCCCACTACTCTTTTATCACATACTGCCTTATAATCCGCCGTAGTAATTCCACATCAACAGGCTTAGCCAAATGAACATTCATACCGTTTCTAAGCGCCTCTTTCTCATCCTCCGCAAACGCATTGGCCGTCATGGCTATGATTGGAATCTCCCCCGCATCCTCACGATCCAAGGATCGTATTGCCTTCGTCGCCTCGTAGCCATTCATCACCGGCATCTGTACATCCATCAGGATGGCATCGAACTCACCCTCAACGGCCGCCGAAAAACGCTCCACTGCCAACTGTCCGTTTTCAACAATTTCACAGACAGCATGATCAATAGATAAAATTTCCCGCAGAATTTCCGCATTGATTTCATTATCCTCCGCAACCAGGAAATTCAGTCCTTCCATACTGCCAGTCTCCGTTTTCCGGAACTCCTGCCCTGTCCTGCCACCATCCTGCATCTCCATCACCTTTTCTTTCAATGCAGATACGAAAAACGGCTTCGGCATAATTGCCGTCATTTCCACAGGAGGCGCCTGGACATCTTCTGCTCCCTCACATTCCGCAAAGAACAGGATTGGCGCTTTTGGCATAAGCTTTCTAATCTCCTCCGCTGCCTTCTGGACATCCAGCCCCGGTATATCCCAATCCACTAGGATGAGTTGATACCCCTTACTGCTAATATCAGAAGCCTGCAACAGCGATCGGATCTCTTCGATGCTCTGCGCTATGTCCACCGCCACATCCATATCCTGCATGAGGGTCTGAACGTTCTCTCCGCTTCGCGCATCGCCATCCACCACTAGCATTCTGGAAATCCCGCTTTCTTTCCAAAACTGTCTGTCTTTCTGCCCCTCCGGTATCCGGAATTCCAGATCTACCCTGAAAAGGGTTCCTTTATCCACCTCGCTGGAAACATCGATCGTGCCGCCCATGAGTTCCACGATATTTTTCGTGATCGCCATGCCCAGCCCGGTTCCCTGCACTTTATTCGTGGTACTGTTCTCCGCCCTGGTAAACGCATCAAAGATCGTCTCCAGATATTCCGGTGTCATGCCGTATCCATTGTCTTCCACCTCTATCCTTATATGCTCGAACTGACTGGACCGCTGTTCTAACCCAATGATCCTGAACCAGATGCTGCCGCCCACCGGCGTATACTTCACCGCATTGGAAAGCAAATTGATCAGAATCTGATTGACCCGCGTCTCATCTCCCATCAGATATTCATGCTTCACGCCGGTCACCGTCACGTAGAATTTCTGTTCTCTAGCCTTTGCCATAGGACGAATGATCGCATCTACAGACGACACCAGATCATTTAAAGTAAATTCTTCCACCGAGAGCACTACCTTGCCACTCTCGATCTTGGAAACATCCAGAATATCATTAATCAGGCTCAGCAGATGCTGCCCCGATGCCGTGATCTTCTTCGTGTACTCCCTTACCTTATCCGGATTCTCCGCATCTCTGTCTAACAACGTGGTGAATCCGAGCACCGCATTCATCGGAGTCCGGATATCATGGGACATGTTCGAAAGAAACATCGTCTTTGAATTGCTCGCAGCCTGTGCCGCCTGAAGCGCCTCAGCCAGTTGTCTGTTGTGGATTTCCCGCTCCGCCTCCTGCTCCTTTCGAATTCGAATCCGCTGTCTTTGATTGAAATAAAATATTGCACAGCACAGAAGAAACGCAATCAGCATCACAGCCACTACGATAAAGATATTGTGATTAACTGTCGTCCCTTCCTGCTGAATCGCTTCGATCGGCACATAACCGATCAGGTAAATAGTCCCGCCGTTCACAGCCCACATATAATTCAGCGCCTTTTTCCCCCGAATGTCGTGGTTAAACATAATATCCTTGCTTTCGCTCAAGCAAGCATCCACCTCTTCCAGAAGCCCGTCTTCCTGAATATCATTTGCCCGATAGAAATCTTTCAGGTTCAGATGCCCCGCATCCCGTTCTCCCATACCCTTGGGTTTTAAGACAAAACGCTCCGTCTCCCCATCCATAACATACAGCATGGCTTTTTGATTGTAAAATCCGTTCGGAAGAAATTTGTCCAGGAAATCATAGATATATTCCACATAGAGCATGGCCACTTCCTCCCCATCCCTTATGACGGGACATTTCATGGTGTATGCCCATGTGCCCATATAATTCACGTACGACTGGGATACCGCCACGCCATCTACCATGCCGCCAGCAGAAAAGTCCAAATCCTCTTCTGTAAAAACCTCGCCATTATCAGAAACTCCCTCCGTCTCTCCTGCGTATATCAAGGAAACCCTTGTCATCGTCTGACTGCCTCCATAAAAGCGCAGATGTTCTTCAGGATTTTCTGCCGATGCCATCTCCTTCGCTATCAGCTTCTGAAACTCCGCCTCTTTATTCAGGATTGCCTCAAGCGTACTCTTGACCAAGTCCAGGCTCTCGCTCAGATTCTGAATTGCCGACTCCGACATCTCCACAGAGATTTTCTTCGATACGGAAAATACCACCACTCCCAAAATACAAAATATCAAAATAATAGAAATCAGCAGAGAAAATCCTTTGTCTAGCTTTCTTTTATCATGTTTCTCTTTCATCGCCCGCTCCATATACTTATCCCATAGCTTTCATAAAGCACATTATTTAAATTCTTGCCCTTATATTATCACGAATGAATCCCAAAAACAAGCGCAACTCAAGCGTTGATTAACAACGTCAAGCTGCAATGCTAAGATATCTTCGTAATGAATATCTGTAAAGCAGGCACAATAAAATGCTGTAGTTACCTGAAAGAAGCTATTGTGTAATTTTAACGATTTAGAGAAAATCTATATGGGCAAATCAAACAACATAAAAACCACCGGCCTGCCCGATAAAACGATAAAATGCCTAAACATTTTCGCATTAAGGCATGAGCATAACCAGCGTTCCCGCTGTGATGACAAACAAGCCCAGCATTCCTTTTCGCGTCAGCCTTTCACCGAATACAAGATAGGAAAATGTGACAGAAACCAGAAGGCTCAGCTTATCCACCGGAACAACGACGCTGGCAAGTCCATCCTGTAAAGCCTTATAGTAGCAAAGCCAGGAAGCACCTGTCGAAATGCCGGACAGGCATATAAAGCCTAATTCTTTTTTCGGGGTCTCCATAACCTCGCGCTTTTTTCCTGTGACAAAAACCATGACCCATGCCATAAGCAGCACCACGCCGGTACGTATGGCTGTACCCAGATTAGACTCTACTCCCACAATACCGATCTTTCCAAGAATAGCTGTAAGACTGGCAAAAACAGCAGCACCCAACGCATAAAGAAGCCAGCTGTTTCCTCTTTCAATTCCGATGGAAGCATCCTTTTTTTCAATCATCAAAAAAGTCCCCGCAGCAATGAGGATGATGCCGATAGCCCTGTACAGATCAATTTCTTCATGCAGAAATAAAATCGCCATAAGAATCGTCAGTACAGTGCTGGATTTATCGATCGGTACAACTTTATTGATATCTCCCAGCTGCAATGCCTTAAAATAACAGAGCCAGGATGCGCCTGTCGCAAGTCCTGAAAGGACCAAAAACAACATGGTTCGCACGCTGATTGAATAAATCTGCTCCTGTGAGCCTGCAATGAACACCATAATCCATGCAAAGATGAGGACCACGATAGTACGGATAGCCGTTGCTACCGTGGAATCCGTCTCTCTTATCCCGCATTTTGCAAAAATAGAAGTAATTCCAGCAAACAGTGCAGAACCAAACGCAAATACAATCCACATAAAACTCCCCCCTAGACCGATAACCAGCGCCCCATACTGTTTCATGCAAGGTCTCACGAGTAAAAACAAAATCCTGGTTCATCATAAAAAGAAGCGCATACTCTCCACTGCCCCAATTCACAAATCGTATCGATAGCCAATCTGCTTTATTGAAATCGTCACAAACCGGAATTAAAACCATAAGAAGATTCGACCGAAAAAACGCTTTCTTATTATCGTGCCGCCCTCCTGATTCCATTTTTTGAAATCATTATAACATAAAGATAAAGGGAAATATATAAACTACAGATATTGCACATCTAAATTGTGTAGGATTACAATACATGTGTTACAACTGAATAAATAAAAAATACGGGAAGCC
>CAJUEB010000044.1:10925-13556 GCA_910585135.1 uncultured Eubacteriales bacterium | reverse complement strand
TGTTTTCGCTGATAGCGGAGCAGCACCTGCTTCCAGCCGTCCTGAAGCGTTCCGCCATCGCAATACCTGTGAAAAGCCTCTGCCATATGAAAAATCGCGCCTTCCCCGCAAAGCATCATATCCAGGACATCGCCATCCGCTTCCAGGTCAGAAACGACCCGCAATAGCCCTTTCCCCGCCAGATACTGCTCCAGCTTCATGAAGATCTCGGATTTTCGGAGCGTTTCTCCGCCCTCATCCACATTGCTGCAACTGACATAGAGCCGCTCCTGCGGCAAATGGAAGGCTCTGTAGATCGCCATCGCCTCTTCCTGCCTAAGCACGCTGTCCCGCTTAGAAATCTCCAGCTTCAGATCGGCGAGCATATCCTGCTCCCGTTCGCTCAAAAGCCCCTCGTTGCTATTTTCCAGCGGAAGAATCCCGGCATTCGCGCCCACCACCAAAAGAACCTTGACGCGGCTAAGCCTGGTTCGCTGCATCGTGCCCATGATCACACAGTCCGACGTCACCGGGACAAGCCCGATCTCGACTTTTTCAAACCCGGCGATCATCAGCTTCAAAAGCTCTTCATTGGAAATGCGTTCATCGCCTGTAATCTCCACGATCTGGTCAAAAATATTGCAGATGATATTCCAGCTCTGCGCCGTCTGCGCCGCACCCTCTGCAAGGCCTGCTGCCTCCTGGCGCATGATCAGATCCTCGATCCGCTGCCGCATGCCGAAATCACCGTCCAGAAAACGGTACAGACCTTCCGTTTTCTCCCCGGCAGTATTGCGGCGTCCCATGCACTCGCGCGCGCCTTCTATCGTTTCCACGACTACCTGGCGCAGCCTGTTGAGCCTTTCCAGATCCGCCTCGCTATAGCTGTCCCCGGTTTTCGTAAAGGGTGACTTCCAGGAAACACCCCTGATTTTAAAAGCGGCCACATAATTTTCCAGCATTTCGATCTCATCAGCCGAAATCCTCAAAATTCCCGTTTTCAACATCTGCATCACGTTTTCGTGCTGGTATCCCCCGGAAACGAGCTGCATAACCGCGATCAGAAACCCGACGGCGGGATGATGCAGCACCTTCCGTTTTTTATCGACGAACACAGGAATCCCCCATCGATGAAACGTTCGCCTGAAAATCCTGCCGCGATGTTCCATATCATTGCAGACCAAAACGATATCACCAAACCTGTAGCCGTGTTCCTTCACCAGCCCCATGATATACGCCGCCGCCCGCTCCGCTTCCGCATATACATGAGATGTTTGCGCAAGGGTCACGGCTTTTGGATTTTCCCAGACAGTCTTTCGTTTTTCCCCCTCGATCACATGAACCTGCGCCTGTTCATGAAAATCCTCCGCCAGCATTTTCAAACGCTCAATCACATATCCGGCCAGCCGGAAAATCTCGTTTTCCGCTTCGTAAGTAAGCACGATATTCACCGCCCTGGCAGTGCGCAGCAGATTCCCGATGATCAGCAGATTTTTCGGCGTAAAGGTATCGTATCCATAGATCCAAATTTCGGATTCCGCTACCATAGACGCTTGTGTGAGTTTTTCGCTGTAAAAATCTATGTAGTCATCCGAATCCAGATATTTTCCTTCGATCAGCCTTTGATATTCTGCATAGATCGCTTGAATATCCGAAAGCTTGTATTTCAAATATCCGCTCTCTGAAATCCCCTCCAGCACCTCCGCCAAACGCTCCGGACTCACCTGGTAAAGCTTCATATCCGAAATCAGGGAATTGAGCAGATCAATAAACGAATTCTTCCAATTCAAATCTCTGTAAACGGTAAGATCCTTGGCGATTTTGCGCATCACTTTCGTAAGGAGCATATGCCTTCCGTACTGGTCGATCAGTGCAGGCTTCTTGCCGCAGGTCTCATGAACCGCTTTATTTCCCAACATGGAAAAGTCCATGACCCGGAGATCCATCAAGCCTTTTTTTCCCATATAAAAAAAGGCGTCCCGCTCTGCTTGCAACGAAAATTGATCCGGCACAAGCAGCAGGGTCTTGCCTTTTATCTGTCCAAACATGAATTTTTCTTTATCGGTATCTTCTCTTCCGCAATAGATGTGAAGCATGAAAGCGCCGCCTTCCTATGTGGTAAATTCCCTGAAAACATCCTTCACGCTGTCTATTTTATTAATCCGTTCCACATTGGCATTACAGAAGATAAGACTGTTTTCATAATCGCCTGTAACGCCCTTCTGAACGGTTTCAATGATATCATAAGCTTCATTTCCCATGTCCATAGCATTCTGTGTAAACGCATTATGCATCGCTCTGACGGATGTTTTCATCGGGCTTTTTATTATTGTAACATCATTCGCGGTACAGTTCAAATACAGCTTTTTATAGAAATCCGGGGCATCGCATTCCTCTGTAGCGACGAACCGCGTCCCCATCAGGAAGCCATCCGCTCCGTACCGATACAAAGGCTCGGCGTCCGCTTTTCCGATAATGCCGCCGCCTGCGATGAGCGGGCAGTTTTCCAGCTTAGAAAGCTCCGATTTTGTATCCGCAATCAGCCGCAGCCATTCCTGCTCGACCTTTTCGATCTGGGTCTCTTTAAACCCCAGAAGGCCAGCGGCAAGAGGTCCTTGAAAAATAAATCCATCCGGCTCCCTGTTGTACTTC
>CAJUEB010000044.1:0-10915 GCA_910585135.1 uncultured Eubacteriales bacterium | reverse complement strand
GATGATCGCCGAAGCCGCCCGCTTCGATGAAATCGTCGGAATCAGCGCTACTTTCTTGCTGCTGCAATACTTCGGCAGATCGGTAGGGATTCCCGCACTGGTCACGATCACCTGCGCGCCCGCCTTCGCAGCAATTTCCGCATATTGATGCGCCCATGGCCTGTTCCACATGATGCTTACGCCGATGAGGCCTTTGCCGCCTGCCTTCTGCACCGCCGCAAGCGCCGCTTTTACTTCCTGTTCGATGGCCTTCAAATTCGCCGCATGCTGATTGCTGTGATATTCTTCCATCTTATATCCGATCGCAGAAGTGCCGATCAGCCCCAAACCGCCTTCAATGGCAACGGCAGACGCCAATCTGCTGCCCGCGACGCCGATGCTCATGCCTGCCGATACGATGGGAACCGGCAGCGCATGCACGCCCAATTTTAAGGGATGCAATGCAAACGCCCCGCTTCTCCGATATCCCATGGAGCTTCTCATCATCAAAAATTGATTGATATTATCAAGGGAAGAAATGAACCGTGCAAGCTCTGTCGCAGGAACTTCCGCAATGGCTTCGCTCACCATCGCCTCGTGAAATTCCTCATGTGCCATGACCGCCGAAACGCCTTTCTCCGTAAGCTGGATCTTGACGATCCGCCGGTCCTCATCGTCCCGCCGCCGTTTCACATAACCCTTTTTCACCAGCTTGTTGATGGCCGCTGTAAGCGTGCTGACGCGGATGCCCAAAAGGTTCGCTACATGCGTCATCGTGCGTGCGCGTCCTGTCCCCACCGCCACCAACGTATGAATCTCGGTAATAGACAGATCAGCGGAGGTGGATTCCTTCACGGCTTCCTCCTCCAGCTTCAAAACCATCTGAAAGAGATTCCCCAGGATGTCGTTGATCTTCTTGACGTTTTTATCCAAGCTGCTGCTCCTTGCTAAAGGCGAACATGATTTCGCATTTGCAGGCGAGTTCGTCCCCGACGTAAGCTTCTGCAAGCCCCGTTCCGCTGCTGCTTCTAAGTCTGTCCAGGCTCACCTTTAACGTCAAGGTATCTCCCGGAACGACCTGCCTTTTAAATCTTGCGCTTTTAATTGCGCCGAATACCGCCAGCTTTCCCTTGTGTTCCGGCATACTGAGCACTGCGATCGCGCCTGCCTGCGCCAGCGATTCGACCTGCAACACGCCCGGCATGATCGGATTGCCCGGGAAATGACCCTGGAAATAGTACTCATCTGCCGTGACAAACTTCGTGGCGACGATGGACTTGCCCGCTTCCATTTCCTCTACCTGATCCACCAGGAGAAACGGCTCTCTGTGTGGGATGATATCTTTTATCTGTTCCTTATTCAATAACATTGGCTATTCCTTTTCCTCTACCAACGGCCTTGACCGCCTATTCTTCGAATTTCTTTACGACCAGCGTACCATTATGGCCGCCGAAGCCCAGCGAATTTGACATGACATAACGCAGGTCGGCTTTTCTGCCTACATTCGGAACATAGTCCAGTCCCAGCTCAGGGTCAGGCTTTTCCAGTCCTACCGTCGGCGGGATGAAACCTTCCATGATCGCTTTGGTGCAGATCACTGCCTCAAGTCCGCCTGCGCCGCCCAGGAGATGCCCCGTCATGCTCTTGGTCGAGCTTACCGGCACTTTTGTATCTTCGCCGAACACCTTCTTGATCGCGATGGTCTCAAACGCATCGTTGTACGGCGTTCCCGTCCCGTGTGCATTGATGTAATCAACATCACCTGCCGCGATGCTCGCTTCTGAAAGTGCAAGCCTGATGGCCTTCGCTGCACCCTCGCCGTCCGGTGCGGGCGATGTAATATGATACGCATCAGAGGTAGCGCCATACCCTGTGATTTCACCGTAGATGTTAGCGCCCCTGGCCTTTGCATGTTCCAGTTCCTCTAAAACCAAAAGGCCTGCGCCCTCACCCAGAATGAAACCGTCACGCTCTGCGTCAAACGGCGTGGAACACCTGTCGGGGTCGGTTCTTGTGGACATAGCCGTCATATTGGCAAAGCCCGAAAAGCATACAGGGGAAAAGACCGATTCCGCTGCACCCGCCAGGATCACATCGTGATACCCATGCTTCACATTCCGGTAAGCTTCACCGATATTATGCGTTCCTGCCGCACACGCCGAGACGATTCCCATGCTTGCACCCTGCGCATGAAACGCCATCGAAATATTGCCTGAAATTCCATTTGGCATCACCATCGGAATCATCATCGCAGAAGCCCTTGCCATATTATTTCGTTTCACACACTTGGCCACTTCATTTTCTAGCGTGATAACGCCGCCGATTCCTGTACCGCAGTACACGCCAAATCGATCCGGCTCTATATTCTCGCCGCTGACAAGACCGGCATCCTTCATCGCTTCCGCTGCCGCCGTCAGTGCAAACTGCGCCACCCGGTCCAGCCGCTTTGCCGCCCTTTTATCGCCATAATCGTAATTTTTAACTTCCGCACCCATTCTCACCTTATGGTTCTCCAGGTCAAACAAGGTAATTTCTGCGATTCCGTGCCTTCCATTACTGATGGAATCCCACATTGCTTCTACGTTGTTTCCCACCGGGGAGACAACGCCCAAGCCTGTTATCACTACTCTTTTTTCCATGCTAATCTCCTTTTACATTATGATGCCGCCGTCAACGCTAAGCACCTGCCCCGTGATATAAGCGCCCAAATCCGATGCTAAAAACAGGGCAGCATTTGCGACATCCTCCGGCTTTCCTGTTCTTCCCAATGCGATATTTGCCGCTGCCTGCGCTTTTTGCTCGTCAGTCAAAACTGAGGTCATATCTGTTTCGATGAACCCAGGCGCGATCGCATTGACCCTGATCCCTCTTCTGCCAAGCTCCTTGGCAGCCGACAGGCTCATTCCTACGATTCCGGCTTTAGATGCGCTGTAATTGACCTGCGCAGGATTTCCTTTCAGTCCCGATACGGATGCCATATTGATGATCACGCCGCTCCTCTTTTTGATCATCAGGCTGCTGCATTCCTTCATCATATAGAACGCTCCGTTCAGATTAGCATTTATAACCTTTGTAAAATCCTCCGCGCTCATTCGTACCATGAGCTTATCGTTGGTTATTCCCGCGTTATTGACGAGAATATCCACCCTGCCGAAAAGCTCCTTTGCCATCGCCGCTGCTTTCACAGCGGTTTGTGGGTCTGCGACATCGCCTTTGAGAAGATGCACCTGCGTTCCGTATTGTTTCAGTTCTTCTGCCGTCTTCTCCGCTTCCGCATCATTGCTTCTGTAACAGAGGATCACATCAGCCCCGTTTTCACAAAAACGCTTTGCGATGGCCTTGCCAATGCCCCTGATCCCGCCTGTAATCACGGCTTTTTTATCCTTCAACATCTGATTTTTCTCCATTCATTTTCGTTTCTTGTCTTATCCGCCATGTTATCCGTGCTTATGCCATTTCCTGCAAAGCCGCAATCGTTTCCTGCAGCGTTTCAACGTCTTCCACATGATATGCCGCAATCTGCGGGCATGTCTTTTTCGTCAGTCCCGAAAGCGTCTTTCCCGGACCAACTTCGATGAGTGCCTTCACGCCGTCCGCTTCAAATTTCCGGATGATTTCCTCCCAGTAAACGGGGCTCATCGCCTGCTTTGCCAGCAGATCCGCCAGATAAGCGCAAACGTCGCCGCCGTCAAAATCCTTCATCATATCATCGGCCGTCACATTGGCATAGACCTTCTTTTCCGGCGCTTTCAGACCTGCCTCCAGCAGGATGCCTTTCAGCTTTTCCGCCGCCGGTACCATCATCGGGCTGTGGAATGCCGTGCTGACGCCGAGCGGGATGGCTTTTACCCCGCGCGCCTTCGCCGCTTTGCGAAAGCGTTTCAATGCAGCCTTATCGCCTGCCACCACTGTCTGTACCGGGGAGTTAAAATTAACGCCCTCCAAAATACCGTCTTCCCTGGCTTCGCAAACTGCCTCCAAAACGGCCTCCCGGTCGCCCATTCCGGCTGCCATGCCGCCCTTTGGATTGCCTTCTGCGTCAAGGCCTGCCTGCTGCATCAGCGTTCCCCGCTTGGAAACGATGTCGATGCCCTTGCTGATCTCATCAATCGCGCCTGCCGCTGTAAGAGCCGAATATTCCCCGAGGCTAAAGCCAGCCATGGCCGTGATTTCCATCTGATCCGCCAGCCCCTTTTCCTCGATCTGCCCCATCAGCGCCTGATATGCCGCCATGGTCGTCGTATAGATCGTCGGCTGGGTCACGTGAGTCTGCTTAAGCGTTTCCGCATCGCCTTCAAAGCACCAGTCCTTTACCTGCTGCCCTGCCATATCAAAGATTTCCTTCGCCTGTGGATAATGATCATAAAGATCCTTTCCCATGCCGCTATACTGCGCGCCCTGCCCTGCAAATACGATTCCGATCTTCATAAATCGCTTCAACCTCCTTAAACATTTCCGCAATGATTTCCGCCGCAGACTGTTCTTTCTTGACAAGTCCTGCGACCTGCCCCGACATAACCGAGCCATAATCCATATCGCCATCCACGACAGCAGCCGTCAGCTTGCCGATGCAAAGGGCGTTGATTTCTTCTTCGTCTGCATTCTGCTTTTCCAGCTTCAGCACTTGCCGCGTCAGCTTATTCTTGATGACCCTGACCGGATGCCCCGTTGACCTCCCTGTCGCTACGGTGTCCGTATCCTTTGCCTTGATGATCGTATCCTTATAGCTCTGTGCGACCGTACATTCCGACGCCACCAAAAATCTCGTCCCCACCTGTACGCCCTTTGCGCCCAGCATATAAGCAGCCGCGATCCCCCTGCCGTCCGCAATGCCGCCTGCTGCGATCACGGGAATATCTACTGCATCGACCATTTGCGGCATCATTGCCATGGTCGTGTTTTCCCCGATATGCCCGCCAGCCTCTGTACCTTCGGCTACGATGGCATCCGCGCCAGCCCGCGCCACGCGTTTTGCCAGGGCAACCGATGCTACGACAGGAATCACCTTTATCCCGTTTTCCTTGAGGCGCGGGATATATTTTCCCGGATTGCCTGCGCCGGTCGTGATGACCTTGACCTTTTCCTCGCAGACTACATCCATCAGCTCATCGACGTTATCGGCTAAAAGCATGATATTGACGCCAAAGGGCTTATCCGTCATTTTCCTCGTCTTTTTAATTTCTTCCCGCAGCCAGTCGGCGGACTGCCCGCCTGCCGCGATGATTCCCAATCCGCCGCCATTGCTGACCGCCGCCGCCAGATGGCAATCTGCGATCCGCGCCATAGCGCCTTGGATGATGGGATATTCCGTTCCTAAAATTTCACATACATTTACCATTTTTTCGTTTCCTCTTTTTTTATTCTCCGGTTCGAACTGCATATGGGACGAAAGCGCGTTTAATCGTTCGTTCTAAGCTCACAATGAAACGCACGCGTCAAAACCCTCGCCTCCGCAGCTTCGCCGCTTGCATCGCTTCTGCTTCCGTTACCATTCTATAACCGCGCCTGCTGCACACAATCCGCCGCCAAAGCCCATCGCCGCGATGATGTCTCCTTTTTTCAGCTTTCCCGTCTGCTTTAAGTCGTAAAGAGCCATCGGCACGGTTGCCGAAGACACGTTGCCGCTTTTATCAATGCTGATCTGAAATTTTTCCAAAGGCTGGCCGAGCTTCTTCGCTGCTGCGCTTATGATCCTGCCGTTCGCCTGATGCGGAACGAACCAATCAACGTCGTCCAGGGTAAGGCCGACTTTCACAAGCGCGCCTGTCGTCACCTCGTTGATGGAGTTCACGGCAAATTTGAACACTTCCCTGCCCCGCAGATAAAGCGGGATCGGCGTCAAATCATCCTCCCAGAACGGCGGATTGATGTAGTTCGCCTTGCAGTGGATCACATCATGTACATCATCGTAATTCTGGATATACGTGCTGAGGATGCCCCTCTCATTCGGGTCGTTTTCCAGCACGGCTGCGCCTGCGCCATCACCAAAGAGGATACAAGTTCCCCGATCCACCCAGTTTGTTACCCTGGTCAAACGCTCCGAGCCTATGATCAGCGCGCGTTTCATGCCATGCTCGCCAGAGCCTGCGCCCGTGCTTGTCTTCATAAGGGATTCCGCAAGCCAAAGACCATAGATGAAGCCGCTGCAAGCAGCATTGATATCAAATGCTACCGCATTCGGCAGACCTACAGCCATTTTCACCTCGGCCGCCATCGCCGGGGTCACATGATCAGGGGTAATCGTCGCCACAATCACCAGTCCCACGGATTCCTTATCGACACCCTGCAAGGCCTCCTCTGCTGCTGCCGCAGCCATATCCAGCGAACTTTCCGTCGTTGCTACGTGCCGCTGCGCGATGCCGGTTCGTTCCATGATCCATTCATTGTTCGTATCAATGTATTGTGACAGTTCATCGTTTGTCACGATTCTTTCCGGCAGGCTTTTGCCTACGCCGATTATTTTGATTCCCAAAAGTCCATCCCTCCATTTTCATTTTATCATCAAATAGTTTGATTATCAAAGTATTTGTATGTATGATAGCGCAAATCTGCGTAAAAGTCAAGGTGCTGGCAAAGTTCAATCGATATCCCATGCCAGCGAGCCGCCAGAACCATCATCTTCACGCAAAATGCTTGCGGGGTTCAGTTCGGATAGTCGTATATGCGGCCAGACGGCCTTACGCCCTGCAGAAGATCAATGCGATTCGACGCAGACAACATTCTGCCCCAGCCGCTGCTTCGCCTGCGCGTTCTGATTAAAACGAACATATTTTTACAAGCGATGGCACACATTAGCAGGATGCTAGTTGCACGCATCGCGCCAGCCCTTCGCCTGCGCCCATTTCCTATTCTGCCGATTCTAAAATCGCAAACAACTCCTCCGGCTTATGGATGATATGATCCGGCGCATCCTTTCCCAGATCCGCTTTCGTCTTTCCCGCCAAAGCCAGCGACCAAGCTACAAGTACGGACCGCACCCCGGCGTTTCTGGCACACAATATATCAAACAACGTATCGCCGAGCATCACTGCCTGCTCAGGCCTTGTGCCTAATTTTTGGAGAGCGATATTGACCGGCTCTGGATCTGGCTTATGCTTTGTAGTATCCTCCGGCGTAACGATCGCATCGAAATATTTTGTCAGTTTATATTTTTCCAGTCCCTCCATCGAGGTCTGATAAAGCCTTGATGTCACCAGCCCCACCTTATAGCCACGATCCTTCAATGTCACGATCAGTTCCTTCATGCCGGGAAAAAGCGTAATCAACCTGCTGAAATTGTCTCGCTGAAATTGCCTGTATACTTCTATCGACTCTTCAAGCTGCCGATCCGGGAAAAAACGCCGCATGGTAATTTCAAGCGGTTCGCCGAACGTAGCTGTCAATACAGCTTCATCCTCTTCGCGGTTTGCAAGCGTCCGGAACGTGTGTTGCCATGACATGAGGATCACGTTATTCGTATCCATGATCGTTCCATCAAAATCGAATAGTATGGTATCTATTTTCTGCATCGTAATCAACTCCCTTTTTCGACTACCTCTATTATATTGAATCCAGGCATTTGTTTCAAGCACCGGGCATGATGAGAGGCAAAGATGCCACATTAAGAAAATAAGGCATAAACAGACATGAATATAATCAACCACTTAGATTATTATAAAATATCGCAACATCTTGCGCATACTTACCATCGAATTTTCCATTTTTTAATAAATCGCTAAAACAGAGTAGCAATTATGGTTTTTTAAGTGACTGCTACCCTATTTTCAACATTCGTGCCTTCCCTGACCGCATCACCAACACCATGATCACATAAAAAATGGTTCTAGCAGCTAAAAGCATTGAAATCAAAGTAGCAATTGCAGGCAAAACAGAAGATGCTACTCAGATAATCGCATTTTACATAAATTGGAAATTCCGAGGCTGCACGCTGAAAAATTCGATCATAATTCCATATAATACGCTGCAAATCCCAATCATCACAATGGAAAAGCCCGGTTTTCAAAACCCCGGGCTTTTCACGGTGTATAAAAATGATTTTAGAGATTTTCAAAATATAAGATATGCATCTGTAGCTCATTCATTGCCAATAAAATATGCATCTATAGGTCATTATCGCCGAACAGAAGCCTGTAAACGCATCAATATCCGCACATGGACGGCCACGCACCGCCTTGTCAACATCCGCACAGAAGCGTCTTGCGCGCTGTGCTAACATCTTCTATTCCAAATTCTGCCTTACTGCCCAGCATCTTCGCTTCAATTTCTGCCGCGCACCGCATTAATAACCGCCGAACATGGACAGCATCACTGCCGCTGCCACGCCAGAACCGATCACGCCCGCCACATTTGGTCCCATCGCATGCATCAATAGGAAATTAGAAGGATTTGCCTTCTGCCCTTCGATCTGCGATACACGAGCTGCCATCGGGACTGCGGATACCCCTGCCGAACCGATCAGCGGATTGATCTTTCCACCCGTCAGCACATTCATCAGCTTAGCGATAAGAACGCCGCCAGCAGTACCGATAGCGAATGCAAATATCCCTAGAACAACGATCTTCAGCGTCGATGCCGTGATGAAAGTCTGGCCCGTTGCAGACGCCCCGACGCAAGTTCCCAGCAAAATCACCAAAATATTCATCAGCGCATTGGATGCAGTCTCCGCCAGCCTTGCCGTCCTGCCGCATTCCTTAAACAAATTGCCCAGCATCAGGCATCCGATCAGCGGCGCAGCGGAAGGAAGAAGCAGACAGACAACCACCGTAACGGCGATCGGAAACAGGATCTTTTCCCGCTGGGATACGACGCGCAGCTGTTCCATCTTAATCTGTCTTTCCTGCTCCGTGGTGAGCGCCCGCATAATCGGCGGCTGGATCACAGGCACAAGCGCCATGTAGGAATATGCCGCCACAGCAATCGGTCCTAGCAGATGATCCGCCAGCTTTCCCGTCAAATAGATCGCGGTCGGGCCGTCAGCGCCGCCGATAATCCCGATCGAAGCGGCTTCCTGCGCATTAAAACCCAGAATAACCGCTACAAAAAATGCAAAAAAGATCCCAAGCTGTGCTGCCGCACCCATCAAAAGCGATTTCGGGTTAGCGATCAGAGGACCAAAGTCCGTCATCGCCCCCACGCCAAGAAATATCAGTGACGGCAGCACCGGCTTTAATACATAAAATATCGTTAATAATCCCGCATCGGTAAGCTGGCTCGAAGCAGTGATATCAAAATGCTCAATAAACATGCCAGTAAGCGGCAGGTTTGAAAGCAGCATCCCAAATGCGATCGGCACTAAAAGCAACGGCTCAAATCCGCGCCTGATTGCCAAATACAGAAAAACAAACGACACCAAAATCATGATGCCATTCTGATAATTAAAATTAGCAATACCCGTATCGCCCCAAAGATTCACCAATGAATCTAAAACAGCCTCCATTATTCTCTCCTTTACCAGTCTTTTTTCTCCCAAATGACATATGAATGCTGCCCGCATTAATGTCAAAATAGTAACACATTCGTTTTTTGATTACAAGGGCGTCCCTATATAAATACTGTATACACAAAAAAGGCAGATCCGATGCTACTACTCTTTTCATTCCGTATCACGGCCTTCTTCATCCGACGTCGCCATGTGTTAACCTCGTTGCAGCGTCTGTAAAAATCCACTGCGATTTTTGCGAAAATCCTTGCAAAACTCGCTACAGCCCTCTTCAAAACGCCTCAATGAAAGCCCCTGCAAGCCTTCTATTTCAGCTTCATCGTCAAGCCGATCTTCTGCTTCTCATAATCGATCTTGATGATCTTCACCTTGACCGTATCACCTACGGACACGACATCCATCGGATGTTTAATATACTTGTTGCTCATTTCGGAAATATGCACAAGCCCGTCGTTTTTCACGCCGATATCCACGAATGCGCCAAAGTCCACCACGTTCCGCACAGTCCCCACAAGCTCCATATCGAGCTTTAAATCTTCAAACGATTTGACATCGTTTCGGAATACTACAGGCGGTGCATCCTCACGGGGGTCACGCCCCGGCTTTTTCATCTCGGCAATGATATCCGTCAAGGTCGGTACGCCGACCGCAAGTTCTGCTGCCATCCGCTCTATCGCTTTTTTCATATTCCGGGCAGGCTTCTCTTCTTTCTTGGAAAGCTCCGCCAGCGCCGCAAGACCCTTGGCCCTGGTCTTCGGACGATCCGATTTTTCCTCTATGCCATACACATCCCAAATACGGTCTTCAATATCGGAAACACCGCCCTTTTGCAATGCATCCTTTTCGATATTCAGCTTGTCCAGCATCGCTTCCGCTACAGCGTAGGATTCTGGATGCACCGACGTAGCGTCCAGCGGGTTTTTTCCATCCGAAATACGGATAAACCCTGCACTCTGGCTATACGTTTTCTCACCCAGCTTCGCGACCTTTTTCAGTTCCTTTCGTTCCTTAAACGTCCCCTTTTCTTCCCGGTAGGCGACAATATTCTTCGCAATGCCCATGTTAATGCCCGCCACATGAGCCAAAAGCGACGGCGATGCCGTATTCAGTTCTACTCCCACCCGGTTTACGCAGTCCTCGACCACGTTGTCCAGTGCGTTTTCCAAAAGGGTCTGATTGATATCGTGCTGGTACTGGCCTACGCCTATACTTTTCGTCGGTATTTTCACCAGCTCGGCCAAAGGATCTTGCAGCCGCCTGCCGAGGGACATCGCCCCGCGCACGGTAACATCCAGATCGGGATACTCCTCCGTCGCCAGCTTCGAAGCCGAGTAAACGGATGCGCCCGCTTCGTTGACGATCGTATAGCTGATGTCCGCGCCTGTCTTCTTGATAAAATCAGCGACCACTTCTTCGGTTTCCCGCGAAGCCGTTCCGTTCCCTATGACAATGGTGTTAATCTTGAATTTATCCACCAGCTTTTTTAAGACCGCCTCT
>CAJUEB010000043.1:6234-13754 GCA_910585135.1 uncultured Eubacteriales bacterium | reverse complement strand
TATTTTCAATCCAAATCTCAATCAGCCGTTTCGGGAAAACATTCCCTTCCATCAGGAACGCGTGATCCTTTTCCAGCTCATCGAGCGCTTCATCCAAGGTCTTCGGCAGGCTCTTGATCTTCTTTTTATCTGCATCGCTCAAAGTATAGAGATTAAAATCATACGGACCATAACCTTCCGCGACAGGATCGATCTTGTTCTTCACGCCATCGATACCCGCCATGAGAATCGAAGCAAACGCATAATAAGGATTGCACGTCCCATCGGGATTCCTGATTTCAAACCGCTTCTTATCCGGGTCTTTCGCATAAGCCGGGATACGGATCACAGAGCTTCGATTAGCAGTCGCAAAGCCGATGGTAACAGGCGCTTCATACCCTGGAACGAGCCGCTTGAATGAATTTGTGCTTGGATTTGTAAAAGCGCACAACGCTTTGATGTGCTTCAAAATGCCGCCCATAAAATGCATTGCGGTTTCAGAAAGCTGCGAATAGCCGTTTTCATCGTAAAAGAGCGGTTTTCCATCCTTGAAAAGATGCATATGAACGTGCATACCATTCCCTGCTTCATCATATACGGGCTTCGGCATAAAGGTTGCCGTCTTGCCTTCCGCAATGGCTTCATTCTTAATCAGGTATTTTGTCATCATCGTTTTGTCCGCCATCTCCGTAACGCCGCCGAACTCGACTTCAATCTCAACCTGTCCCGGTCCGCCCACCTCATGGTGATGGTACTTTACCTTGATCCCCAGCGACTCCATCAGCATCGTAACCCTGCTTCTGTAATCGTAGAGGATATCCTGCGGCGGCGCCATGTGATAGCCGCCCTTATGAGGCATTTTGTAACCTAGGTTGTAGCTAGCGTCTCCAGTATTCCATTCAGCCTGCTGCGTATCAATGCAAAATCCCGATTCATTCGGGTTCGTGCTGAAGCTGACGTGGTCGAACACATGAAATTCGTATTCCGGACCAATTCTCATTTCGTCCGCAATGCCGCTGTCCCTCAGATAGGCTTCGGCGTGCTTGGCAACATTTCGCGGATCTTGGTCAAAGCGGTAATTTTCCGGAAGGCTAATAACATATACATCTCCGATCATCGCCAGGGTAGGGATCTCCACGAAAGGATCGATATAAGCGGTAGCAATATCCGGGATGAACACCATATCGCTCTTTTCGACAGGGGCAAACCCGTAATTGCTTCCATCAAATCCGATTCCGCTTTTTAAGGTATCCTCCGTGAACCGATCCGCCGGGATCGTCAGATGACGCCATCTTCCATTCAGATCGATCATCATAAAATCAACCATTTTGATTTTATGGTCTTTGATAAAGTCCTTCACATCTTCAAACGAATTAAACATAACATTCTCCTTTTGGTTTTCTTTTTTGCCGCTTTTGGGGATATCGTTTTCATCCGGCTTTTATCAACAACCACCCTGCGGCCCATCATAAAATACTTGAGGTTCCTAAATCCGAAAAGCAGCAAGCCGCTTACCGAAAAACGCAAAAATCTCAAACGGCAAAAATCTCTTTATGCGTTTTATACTTTTTTATTGAATTTCGCATGACAGTGCGGACAGCTTATCATGATATTTCCCGCCCCCTTCGGAACGCGCAGCCTTTCCCCGCAATATGGGCATCGGAGGATTTTACGGCTCGGGTCTTTTGCTACCGTAAAGCCGCCGTTTTGCCGCCGCCCTGCATAATTTCCATTTCGAAAACGCGCCGCCCACGCAAGAAATTTCTGGTTTTCCCGATACCTCGCGTTGACATTTCTCGAAAACATCCTGCAATAGACATAAATCAGGATGGCAACGACGGCTAAATTGAGAAGCCGCCAGTGCAGGAAGAATCCGATCACGATCAACCCTAACGCTACAACCAGCAAAAACTGATTCAGGTTATCCGTGCCATACCTGCCCTGCATATATTGCGCAAGCCACCATCTAAACCTGTTCATCAAAAACCTCCTGTGCCGCTTCTACGGACTTCATTGCATCCTTACAATAAAAGTCTGCGCCGATCTGCGCGGCATATTCAGCGGTAAGAACCGCACCGCCAACCATGACCCTGCAATTCGGTGCTTCTTTTCGGATCGCAGCTATTGTTTCTTCCATGCTCCCCAGCGTAGTGGTCATCAATGCGCTCAGTCCCACCAGCCTGATATCCTTTTCCTTCACCACCGCAAGAATCTCTTCCTTCGGGACATCACGGCCCAGGTCGATCATCTGATACCCATAGTTTTCCATGATAACCTTGACGATATTCTTGCCAATATCATGGATGTCGCCCTTGACCGTCGCAATGACGACTTGACCCAGGGAAACGGTCTTCTGGTCCCCCGCCGCCAGACGCTCCTTAATCACGTCAAATCCCGCCTGCGCCGCCGTCGCCGCTTGCAGCATCTGCGGCAGGAATATGCTCCCCTTCTCAAACCCACGTCCCACCTTGTCGAGCGCAGGAATGAGATACTGGTTCACCACAGCCATTTCACTGCTTTCTTGCAGCAGCTTTTCCACAGCGGCAACCGTATCACCCTTCATGCCCTTTTCGATGCAATAAAAGATATCGTGCGCCATGCCGTTTTCGACGGGTAATTGTTCGGCGTTTTGCCCGCCTTTCCGCGAAATTCCCGCTGCGGCGATTTGCATATCCGCATACCGGTCGATATACCGCACAGCGTTTTCATCCCTGTTTTTCAATACATTATATGCAAAGATAGAGGCCATCATATCCTCATCATTTGGATTCATAATCGGTAAATCGAGTCCGCTTTCCATCGCCAGAGCCAAGAATGTCCTGTTGATGAACGGTCTTGCCGGAAGGCCAAAGCTGATATTGGAAACGCCCAGCGCTGTCGCAAGCCCCAGCCTTTCCTTGACCATCCTCACCGCGCGCAAAGTCTCATTCGCTTCCTTCTGCTGTGCGGATGCTGTCAGCGTCAAGCAGTCGATGATCACGTCTTCCTCCGGGATGCCGTATTCCGTCGCCCTGGCGAGAATTTTTTCAGCAATTGCAAAACGCCCTTCTGCTGTAGCCGGAATGCCTGTTTCATCCAGCGTAAGTCCGACTACCGCCGCGCCGTACTTTTTCACCAGCGGCAAAATCGCCGCTAGCACCTTGTCTTCCCCGTTGACGGAATTAACGATTGCCTTGCCGTTGTACACCCGCAATGCCGCTTCAATAGCTTTCGGATTGGAGGAATCGATCTGTAATGGCAGGTCTGTCACGGACTGGAGTTTTTTGATTACCTGCGGCAGCATTTTTACATCATCCAGCGATGGTACGCCGACATTCACGTCCAGGATTTCCGCGCCTGCATCGATTTGCTCGATAGCCTGCGTCAAAATATAGTCGTAATCTTCATCTAAAAGGGCTTGTTTGAGCCGTTTTTTCCCAGTCGGGTTGATTCGCTCGCCGATCACCGTAACGTGATCCACGCATACAACGGTCGTGCCGCTGCAAATCTTGAGCAGGCGGGCAGTATGAGCAGGGATAACAGCAGCTCCGCTAGGCTTTGTTGTGAGCACAGGTTTTTCGGCATGTCCTACGCACCCCGCTACGGGTTCTTTTGCTCCGTCTCCATCGCGCTCCGCCGCTTCACGCCCTTGGCATACTGCCCCAACGTCCTTCGCTTCACCGCCGCTCAGTGTTTTTTCATCACGCGCATCCCGGCAAGCGGCAAGCCCTGCAATATATTCCGGAGACGTGCCGCAGCAGCCTCCAAGCATACAAATGCCCGCATCAAAATATTCGTCCATTTTCGATACAAACTGATCGCAAGTGATATCATATTCTCCCGTAGCAGGATCGGGAAGTCCCGCATTTGGCTTGGCGAAAACAGGGAGGCTCGTCAATGCCCGCAGCTTCTGTGCCATCGGCAATATTTCAACAGGTCCCAGGGAACAGTTGATTCCCATCGCATCAACACCAAGCCCCTCCAACGTGACAGCCATCGCTTCAAGGCTGACGCCGGTAAAGGTCCGTTCGTTTTCCTCAAAGGTCATGGATACCATCACCGGCAAATCGGAATTTTCCTTGACTGCCAGCACCGCCGCCTTCACCTCATAAAGATCGGTCATCGTCTCGATCACCGCCAGATCCGCGCCGTTTCCTTCTGCTGCGGCCACGACTTCCCGAAAAGCATCGTACGCATCCTCGAAACGCAGCGTCCCCATCGGTTCAAGCAGCTCACCCAGAGGGCCAAGTCCCAACGCCACCTTGACATCGCGGCCTTTCTTCGCCGCTTCCTGTTTCGCCTGACTGGCAGCATCCATCGCCACCCTGACGGCTTCCACAAGGCTCACGTCCAGCTCATCCATTTTAAAACGGTTGATACCAAAGGTCGCCGTGTAAATGATATCCGCTCCGGCGTCAATGTACTGCCGATGGATGTCTTTCAAGATATCTGGATGTTCTTGACCGAAATGCGTCGTGGTCTCATCGGAATGCATCCCTGCCTTTTGCAGCATCGTTCCCATCGCACCATCCAGTATATATTTTTTTTCGTTAAAATCAATCGCCACAGAATTTACCTTCTTTCCTCAACGTGCATTTTTCCTTTAAGACGCACTCATTACAGGTAGCCAGCCTGCCCGTGACCGGGTGGTCTGCAATGCCGATCAGGGCAGTGATGGATTTTCCGGGGATCATCAGGCTGTCAGATGTCACGTGCAGGCCGATCTGACGCTGTGCATCCAAGTAACCGATGATCCGGGACTGCTCCGTAAGCGGGTAATCCCCATAACCCGGGCTGAACCTGGAAGTCATGTACATCATATGCGCTGGCAGCATATCCTGCCTGATCTGCTGCTCGAAATCATCGCAAACCTGCTCGATCAGCACGGATGCGCCGCTGTCTATCACGACCGCCATCGCCATATCCGTAACCTGTGTTTTCCGCAGCAGGTTATCGACGCCGATTCCAAGGGTTGCCGCCATCACGATGACTTTATGACAGCCTTCCAGATGTTTTTCAATGGAAAACCCTTTCGTTTTAACATCGTTTCTTTCCATGATCTTATAAACGCCCTTTGGACTTGCGGCAGCAAAAAGCAATTTTTCTGCTTCGGAAAACTGCGCAGTAAGCTGTGCATCGGCTTGCCCCTTTACATGAAGAGCCGCCATCCAACGATCCCGGCAAATAGGGCTGCTGCTGTTTATCTTCATGGCAACAAATCCGCAATCGCTTCATGCACGCGGAGGGCTACCTGCGGATTGTTCATCGTATACAGGTGAATTCCGTCTACGCCATTTTTGATCAAATCCCTGATCTGTCCTGCCGCATAGCGAATCCCCGCTTCAAAGAGGCCGTCCGGGTCATGCTCATAGGTGCTTATCATCTTCGTAAATTCCGGCGGCAGGCTAGCGCCGCTCAACGCCACAGTCCGTTCGATCTGTTTTGAATTAACGATCGGCATGATTCCGGCAGAAATCGGAACGCTGATCCCCATCTGCCTTGCCTTTCCTAAAAATTCATAAAAGAGCTGATTATCAAAGAAAAGCTGCGTAATCAAAACTTTCACGCCAGCGCCTATTTTATATTTCAGGTTATGGATATCCTCATCTAAAGATTTACTTTCATAATGCCCTTCGGGATAACAAGCCCCCAGGATTTCCAAGTCGTCCCTGCATTTTCTCTGAATTTCGATCGCTAGCTCGTTGGCATGCGCAAAATCATTCTTCATCGGCTGATCCGGCACAATGTCGCCCCGAAGTGCCAGGATGTTTTCAATGTCCGCTTTGTAAAGCCTGTCGATCATCTCTTTAACGTCCTCCCGCGAAGAATTGACGCAAGTCAAATGTGCGACAGCCTCTATGCCATAACTCTTCTTGATATTGGATGCAATCTCACAGGTAGCATTGTCCGCCAGGTTCCCGCCTGCGCCATACGTCACGCTGATAAAATCCGGCTTACATCCCGCCAGCTTCTCCACTGTGTCATAAATCGTTTCCAGGCTTGCCTTTTTCTTTGGCGGAAAGATTTCGAGGGAAAAAACTGGTTTCTTCTGGTCAAATAGCTGCGGTATTTTCATTTTCATCACACTCTTTTCTATGGGTTTTATTTTATAAACTTCTCTTTATATGGTTTCGCGTCGTGTAAATGCGGTGCGGATGCAACTTGGATGCAGTACGGGTACAACAGAGACGTAACGCAAGGCAATAAAATTCTCCACAGGATTTCTCACAAGTTTGCCGCGCTACCATGTAAACTTGTCAAAAATCGTTTACGGAAATCGCGTTTTCCTGGCTTTTTGCCGATTTTCGTCAAACAGCTCCGCCGCCCTCCAAAATCACGATAATTTCCAGCATTTATTATACAACTCAAACCGTTTTGTTGCAATGCGGAATTAAAGGAACGCACGCTTCGCCAAGCTGTGGTATAATGAACGCACCGATTGATACGGCGTTGCCGCAGGGAGGCGTTCTTTGAATCATTAATACGATGGAAAGGGAAGCGGAATTTCATGGTATAATGAACGCACCGATTGATGCGCCATTGCCGCAGGGAGGCGTTCTTTGAATCGCGCCGGCAAGCCCTCGCGAAATAACAAACGCATTGAAAATTTACATGAGAAAGGATTGACCAATCATGAAATTAAACAAATATATCGACCATACATTATTGAAAGCTGCGGCGACGGAAGCACAAATCATAAAGCTATGCCAAGACGCGCTGCAATACGATTTTTATGCTATATGCGTAAACGGCTGTCATATCCCACTGGCAGCAAAACAGCTCAACGGAAGCGATGTAAAGATTGCTTCCGTTGTCGGGTTCCCCTTGGGAGCGATGTCTCCGCAAGCAAAAGCATTTGAAGCCCAGAATGCCATTGAGAATGGCGCTAATGAAATCGACATGGTAATCAGCATCGGTGCGCTTAAAGACGCCAAGTACGATGATGTCTTTTCCGAGCTGTCGCAATTGGCAGATCTTTGCCACAGCCACGACGCTGCGCTAAAGGTCATTTTAGAAACATACCTTTTAACCGATGAGGAAATCATAAAGGCATGCGAGTTATGTGTGAAAGCAAACGCTGATTTTGTCAAAACCTCCACTGGCTTTGATGCAGGCGGCGCTACCATCGAGGACATTAAGCTGATGAAAAGAGCAGTATCCGGCAAAGCAAAAATCAAAGCATCCGGCGGAATACGAACTTTGCAAGACGCCCTGAAATTCATTGATGCCGGAGCTGACAGGCTAGGCTGTAGCGCTGGAGTTGCAATCATGGAAGAAGCCCTGGAATGCGACCGGAACACCTGCCATTTTGATGAATTCTAGAGACAAGCTTAACCCCTAGTCTTACTATGGATCATTCCTGCACTGGTAATGGTAAGACCGACGCCGTAAAACCAACCACACTGGCAGACTACCTTATGAAATGAATGCTTACGTTAATGCTGCACTGGCAGACTACCTTATGAAACGAACGCCTGCTTTAATGCCGCATGGGCAGCGGCAAGGCCGACCGCAGCCGAATCAACCGCCCCGCTATTGCCAATGCAAACACAAAACCCAAC
>CAJUEB010000043.1:0-6134 GCA_910585135.1 uncultured Eubacteriales bacterium | reverse complement strand
CAGGCAAAAAACCGGTAAACAACTGGCCAAAACTCGCAAACAACCCACAGACGACAGGCAAACAACGGGCAAACACCCCGCAGACGACTGGCAAAAAACTCGCAGACGACCCGTTTCGAAAATTATAAAAGTTTATTGACGATCTCCGATTCGATAATGCGGGAATCCAGCCCGCCATTCTCATCGTCATATGTCACGATGAGATTTTTCCACGGTACAATTCCAGCCCTTTCATACAGGTTCATCTTCCAATGGTGTTTACGCATATAAGTCTTATCGTTCACCAACCCGCAATGCTCCCAATACTTCAATCCGTCCTGCGTCAAAATCGTAAAGTCAGGAGCAAAATAATACTGCCCAATATACAGCATCTGCTCATATCGAGACGGAACATGATACGCATCTAATTTCTCAGCAATAATAACTTCTGACTTTGATCGCACCCACAAACCTTGTGCCGTAACATGATCTTTTTCAACGCAATGATAGTGGCTCTGCTCATACGGTTCATCCATCCAAGCATCCCGCTTACGATCATACGGAAGATATATCTTATGGGGAAGGGTTTGAAAGTTGTGAGGAAGCTTTCCTATTATATATTCCGGGATAAGATCATGATAATTTTCCACCAATGAAATCAACGAATGAATATTCCGTTCAATTAATTTAAGTGAAATGTTCAAATACTTTTTTCTCGCCAAAGAAAACGCTAAATCTTGATTACCGGTGATTCCCCTTCGCCTCCCATCAAGGCAATGATAATAATATACACACCCCTTTCCCTTGCGGATGTTTAAACTGCCTTCCGGCATTCTTTTCAATTCGGAACGCTGCCGCTTTCGAAGTTGCTCATGTTGCTCCAATAATCGTTCGAAATCCAGCCTCGTTATGGTATTATTCATGTTTATGCACGCCCCCTTTTTGCATCCATCGCATAAAAATGTATATTTTTTGTAAATTTCAGCGATTCGTGCACACTAACTCCCATCTTATTCATGTAAAATCGCCGTATTTTGATTTCGTAAAACGTTTTTAAACATCTTTTTCATTATTTCTAATGGCATCAAAACAGCAATCAATTTTTTCGTGTGCCATCAATGCATATTTATTCATTTCTTCGCTAAAATTTTGCATGTCTATTCATTTCTTCCCACCAAGCACTTTGGTTAGTGTGCAGTAACTCTTTAATTTTTTCAATTATAATCATTTTTCCATAATTTGTCAATCCCGTTCGTTAAAATTTATTCTTTTATTTTGAAATAATCCCAATTATTGGTAATTCCCTTGGCAATCCTGCACAAACGCCACGCATCACGTCATCCGCTACACAAAAAATAGACCTTTCCAAGCGACAAACGCTCTCTGCTCAAAAATAAACGCATCCAATAAAAAAATATCTCTGCTAGCCACTGTTTTTATGACATGAATTATGAACCGCCTATTTCACCAGCGTTATTTCATATACATAAAAGCGCCCCGGATATACACAACAGCGCCCCAACGGGAACTCCAATTCCCGTTGGGGCGCTTTCCTATTTCACACAGTGAAAGTGATTCCTTTCTCGAAAAGAGCATCCATTTGAACCTCTGCTTTTTTCTACTTTTCTCTGCGTTTCTATCTGCTTCATCAAGCTCTCACCAGATAATTTTCTAAAAGCTTCTCCAACCAAACCCGCCAGAACGTCTTTCAAAAGCTTCCCAGGCCAAACCCGCCAGAACGTCTTTCAAAAGCTTCCCAGGCCAAACCCGCCAGAGAACTCTCTAAAAACTCCCCCGACCAAACCCGCCAGAACATCTTTCAAAAACTCCCCCGATCAAGCTCGCCAAACCAATATCCAGAAACCACCCAGTCCAATCCTGCCAAATCCATTTCAAAAATAAATCGCTTACAGAAGCGTCGCTACATGCCCTAATGTCCTCACCATCTGCGACACATAGCTCATCTCATTATCGTACCAAGCTACAACCTGTACCTCAAAAACGCCGGTCCCGCTTCTTTCCACGAAGGTCTGAGTCGCATCAAACAGAGAGCCATAGCTCATGCCGATTACATCACTGGATACGATGTATTCCTCATTATATCCAAAGGATTCACTGGCGGCGGCTTTCATCGCATTGTTGACGCCTTCCAGCGTAACCGTTTCGGTCGAATCCTTCAGCACAGCCGTCAAAATCGTCGTGGAGCCTGTCGGCACTGGCACTCTCTGCGCAGAGCCGGAAAGCTTTCCTGCCAGCTCAGGAAGAACCAGCCCGATCGCCTTCGCTGCGCCCGTGCTGTTCGGTACGATATTGATCGCACCTGCCCTTGCCCTCCTGAAATCATTTTTCTTGTGCGGTCCGTCCAAAATCATCTGATCACCCGTATAAGCATGAATCGTCGTCATAAATCCCGTTCGCACTTCCCGATAATCATTAAGCGCTTTCGCCATCGGCGCTAAACAGTTCGTCGTACAAGACGCAGCGGAAATGATATTGTCATCCTTCGTCAAAACACCTTCATTCACGCCATAAACGATGGTCGGCAAATCATTGCCCGCAGGCGCGGAAATAAGCACTTTCTTCGCCCCAGCCTCAATATGCGCACTGGCTTTTTCCTTCGAAGCAAAAAATCCCGTACATTCCAGCACGATATCCACATCAAGCGCTTTCCATGGCAGCTTTGCCGGATCAGCTTCTTTATATATCTTGATCGCCTGGCCATCCACGATGATATGCTCTTCATCATGGCTGACTTCATGATCGAACGTTCCCTGTACACTATCATGCCGCAACAGATATGATAACATTTCAGTTGTGGTTAAATCATTGATCGCGACGATTTCAAAGCGCGCATCACCAAACATCTTTCTGAACGAAAGCCTTCCTATTCTTCCAAATCCATTGATCGCAATTCTTGCCATTTCTTTGTTCCTCCTGCTGTTTTATATTTATTTTACCTCCCTTCCCATCCTTGCCCGATGATAGATGATAAAGGAAGTCATATACACGTCTAATCATACCGCAATTCCGCAGATTCCCGTCAAGTTGCACACGACATGAATCCTGCAAACCGCCCTTTTTGCAAAGGCGGCAAACCGCGTCTCTGCCTTACCGTGCTGTTTTGCAATCGTTCAAAAGCACAGCTACACTTAGTATGAACCATCAAAACATAAGAAATACCTATTTTCTGCATCACGGCGATTGCCATGACGGCTTCCCATGATAAGTTCACGCAATCCCAGGCGACCCAAGGAAACCTCAGATGACCTCAGGTGATCCCGGATCATCCCACGCAAATCCGCACAAAGCCTGCACAAAAGTTATGCAAAAGCCACGCCAAAACAGCATATATCACACGCCAAAACCCCGGAAAACCCTGTCAATACGCACACCGAAAGCCTAGCAAATTCGCGGAAGACCCTCACCGTACAAGACGTCAAAACGCCTGGTCGCACCAAGCCTCGTCTTAATATATGCCCCGCTGCCGCTTTTGATCCGACCGATAATAGCCGCATCTTTCCCATGCTCCGTATCCCGCATCGCTGCCAGGGCAAGCTCTGCATCTTCGCTGGAAACCACAGCGATCATCTTTCCTTCATTGCCCATATAAAGCGGGTCAAGACCTAAGATGTCTGAAAAGCCCCGCACCTCGTCGAGAACCGGAATGGATTCCTCATCCACTTCAACCATACAGCCAGAGCTATCGGCAATCTCGTTCAACACAGTACCAAGGCCGCCTCTCGTCACATCCCGCATCGCCCTGACGCAGACCTTTTTTTCAAAGAGACCTTCCACCACATCGCCCAGCGCGGCGCAATCGCTTTTGATATCATTCCCTATGTCCATCCTGTGACTGAGAATACAGGCATGATGATCACCCAGGTTTCCCGATACGAGGATCACATCTCCCGGCTGGCAATTCCCGCTGCTGACTTCCCGACCCGATGGAATCTCCCCGATCCCAGTGGTATTGATATAAAGTCCGCCGCTTCCTTCCACCACTTTGGTATCTCCTGCGACCACTACCACGCCAGCCTGCTCTGCCTGCTTTGCCATGGAAGCGACGATTTTATCCAGCAAATCGATCGAAAGTCCTTCTTCCAAAATAAACCCGCAGGTGATGTATTTGGGGACAGCTCCCATCATCAAAAGGTCGTTGACCGTACCGCAGACACACAGCTTGCCGATATCGCCGCCCTTGAACACCAGCGGCGTCACGACAAAGGAATCCGTGCTGCATGCAATCTTACCTGTTACATGCAAGACGGCGGCGTCCTCCATCTTATCCAGGATTTGATTCTTAAAATGCTTTCCGAATATATCGCTCATGAGCTGTGCCGAGGATTTGCCCCCGCTGCCATGTGCCATCGTTACCTTATTCATATTTGCTCTCCCCATGCTCTCTCGATGCGCTTGCGTTGTCCTTTCAATGCGCTTCTTTTGTTTTCCCTGCGTCCGCCTAATATTTTCCCGATGTTGTCCCGTTATACCTTCGGCTATATCTTCGATGCCCGATCCATACAGACGCACATACTCTCGATCAAGGCACTGCGGAAACCATTTTTCTCCAGCGCCTTTACTGCCTCTATCGTAGTCCCTTTCGGCGAGCAGACCATATCCTTTAAATCAGCCGGATGCTTTCCCGTTTCCAGCACCATGCGCGCGCTCCCCAGCACCGCCTGTGCAGCGAATTGATACGCCTTTTCCCGCGTAAATCCACCGAGAACAGCAGCATCCGCCATGGCCTCGATCATCATGAACACATACGCAGGCGCACTGCCGCTTACTGCCGTTACCGCATCCATCAGATCCTCGCCCACGATTTCACACATCCCGATGCCGTTAAAAATTTTCCGCACGATTTCCAGCTCATCATCGGTCACATACGCGTTCCCGCAAATCGCAGTCATCCCTGCCCCGATCTGCGCAGGCATATTCGAAATACTCCTGACGATTTTTACTCGCTTTTCAAATTCCTCCCGCAACCATTTCAGCGTCTTACCTGGCGCTAACGTGATGACGATATGATCCTGCGTCACAGAGCTTCTGATTTCATCGATCACATGATTGTAATGCTGTGGCTTGATTGCCAGGACAATGAGGTCAGCCTGCCCGGCCAATTCTGCATCGGAATCCAGGATATTGATATTGTACTGTTCCCTGATCCCCGCTGCCGCATTGGCATCGATATCCACGCCATAAATATCAGAAGGCGCAAACACCCCCTTATGAACGATCCCGTGTATAATCGCCGATGCCATATTGCCGCCGCACCCGATAAATCCAATTTTCATATCCAATTCCTCCTCAGATCATTTTTTAAACGATTCAATTTTCTATTGCCTTGTATTTGCGTGCTCTCGTTTTTATAAAACGACTGCACCTTCTTTGTATCTGCCTTCTTCGCGAAAGGAGGATGCTTTGCAAAAATTCCTTACGCTCGAACATTCCGGTACCAAATCCCGCAAGCGCCCTCCGCCGATACCATACACGGACCAAAGGGGGCGAGCGGACTGCATCCCGCGCCAAACATCGAGCATTGATCCGGGTTGAGCCTGCCTACGATCACATCGCCGCAGCGGCATTCGGGAGGCAACTCCATGTCCTCATAGAGATCCCTGCTGCCGCCATCATACATTTGATAAGCGTTTCGCAGGTAAAGCCCCGAGCCTTCAATGACGCCAAGCCCCCGCCACATCGCAGGTCCTGGCTCAAAAACGCTTTCGATCGCATCCGCCGCCTTGCGGTTTCCAGCCTCCTTCACGGCATTTTTGTATAGATTTTCCGTATGACCCTGACCACCTTCGATCTGTTTTACGATCCGGTAAAGCGCTGCCAGGATATGTTCTGCTTCAAAACCCGCCACCACGAATGGTTTCTTGTAAAGCGCCGCCAGTCCGTCGTAGGCGTGGCTGCCTGTAATCACGCTGACATGACCCGGACAGATAAACCCGTCCACATCCTCCTGATTTTCACAAATCCACTGCAATGCGGGAAGAGCTGTTTTCAGTGCCGTCACCAGCTTTAAATTCCGAATTTCTTTTCCCGCCGCTTCCCGTATCATCAGCGCATACGCCGGTGCTGTCGTTTCAAAGCCCACAGCCGCAACCACATAAGTAATATCCGGGTGTTGAGCCGCTTTCTCTACCGCCTCA
>CAJUEB010000042.1 GCA_910585135.1 uncultured Eubacteriales bacterium | reverse complement strand
GATGGGGTGCTGAAAAATAAGCTGCTTTTGATCGACCTTTTGCACCATGAATATGAGATGATCGAGTTTGGGTGATAGCGGTGCATGTGTATTGGAATATATTGTGGAAACAATCAAACAAAAGGACAATAGGAAATAGATAGATACATCTGCTAGCTAGCGTATAAAACAGTAGTAATTATAAACGATTGAGGAAACATAAAATGAGGCTCATCATGATAAAAGGTTTTTCCAAAACGGGAAAAACCACCACCGTAACTTCCTTGGTAAAGGAACTTAAATCCAGGGGATACAGCGTGGGGACGGTCAAGGATATTCATTACGAAGGCTTCCAGGCAGACAGGCCGGGGACAGATACCTTTGTACATGCTGCGGCAGGTGCGAGAAGGGTAACTGCCAGAGGAGGCAAAGAGACGGCAATCATCTGTGACAGACAGATGTCAATTCATGAAATTTTAAAATACTATAAAGAAGATTTCGTGATTTTGGAAGGGGACTGCGGGATTAAATGTCCGACGATTATTACCGGAAAGACGGTGGAGGATGTAAGGAAACGGATGTGTCCGGAGGCGATCGCGATATCAGGCGTGATTACCGCCTCAAAAGAGATTGCCTGCAATACAAAGCAGGGCAGACTTTTGCTGGGACTGCCAGTGATAAACGGTATGACGGAGGTGAAGCAATTGGCGGATTTGATTGAACAGAAAACAGAAGCACAAAAACAGGATTTTGACGTGGAGCTTAGCATAGATGGAAAGGAAATCTGGATGGTTCCTTTTGTCCGGGAAACCCTGAAAAATGTTGTCATCGGTGCGGTGAAAGCGCTGGATGGATATGAAGAGGGGAAGGAAATCGTCATTAAGGTAAAATAATGCGTGAGGCGAAATGATTGAATCCTTTTGTATATGCAGCCGATAAAAGGCGGCGTTTTGGAAAGACTGACACTTTATAAAAGGCGGCGTTTTGCAAAGGGCGCGCTTTACAGAAGCGTTTATCTTGAGCTTTTTTCGGGTATGCGCCGGACAGTTGATAGATGTTTGCGGCGTATGTGCCGGATGTTTATCGGTGCTTGCCAAGCATTCGTAAAATACGCGCCGGATGTTCGCCTGACGTTCGATCGATTAGAAAGACGGTTTTTACTGTCGAAAAACGAAGCATGAAAGGCATGATATGAAATTATTAAAAGTTGATACATTGAATGAAGCGAGGGAAAAACTGCTGGCGGCAGTGCCGCAAAACCTCATGAAATGTGAACGAAAGGCTCTTTTGCAGAGCTTGGGGTGCGTGCTGGCGGAGGATTTACAGTCGGAGGAAAATATCCCCGGCTTTCGTAAATCTACGGTAGACGGCTATGCGGTCAGGGCGTCCGATACGCAGGGCGTTACCGACAGCATTCCCGTGTTTCTTGACGTGATAGAGGAAGTGGCGATGGGGGTTGCCCCGAAAGAATCCGTCAAAGCTGGACAGGCGGTGTATGTGCCGACAGGGGGAATGATCCCGGAGGGCGCTGACGCGATGGCGATGGTGGAGTATTGCGAGAAATTCGATGAACGAAGCATTGCCGTGTATGAACCAGTATCTGCCGGGCGAAATATTATTACAGCCGGAGAAGATATCAAAGCCGGGCAGGTGTTCCTTCCGCGAGGGTGCAAGCTAAGCCCGCGGGAGATTGGCGTCCTGGCATCGGCGGGTATCCATCAGCCGCTGGTTTTTAAACCTTGGCGGGTGACGGTGATTTCCACAGGCGATGAGCTGGTAGATGCGCAGGCGATTCCTGCCAGCGGACAGGTCAGGGATATCAACACGTATTCACTTTCTGCGGCAGCATCGCGGCAGGGGTTTGAAGTGGCCGGCATGGAGGTTTTGCGGGATGATGCGTCTTTGATTGAATCGGCTGTCCGGAAGGCGATGCAAACCAGCGACTTGGTGGTGATGTCCGGCGGCAGCTCCCAAGGCGAGAAGGATTATACGGCGGACGTGATGGACAGGCTGGCAGATCCGGGCGTCTTCACGCATGGTATTGCATTAAAGCCGGGCAAGCCGACGATTTTGGGATATGATGAAAAAACAAAAACGATTCTGGCAGGTCTTCCGGGGCATCCCGCAGCGGCGCTTCTGGTTTTCGAGCTGGTCATCGGCTGGCTTTATCGGAAGCTGACAGGGCAGAACGAGCCTGTGGCAGTTCCAGCACGGATTACCGAGAATGTAGCCGCCGCCGGAGGGAAAACGACATGTCTTTTGGTAGAGCTTCAGCGGTGCGGGGATTTGGACGGCGCGGGAAATAGAGCTGTTCGAAATGATGCGCTCGTTCGAACTCCTTCGTCATTTCAAACAAGTGCGGCAGACCAGAAATCGGCAGCTTTGCAAAACGATGCCCCTTGCGTTTACCGGGCTGTTCCTGTCTTCGGTAAATCAGGTCTCATGACCACATTAACCCGGGCAGACGGTTATGTACTAATCGATATGGATGCCGAAGGACTAACGGAAGGACAGCAGGTTTCGGTGACGTTATTTTAAGAAAGCGAAAAAAGGAAAACAAAAGGATGAAAAGAAAAAGAAATTTATATTTAAAGACGATTCCGGTGGAGGAAGCGCGGGAAAAATACTTGTCGGCCATAGCGGATCTGATCACGGTAAAGCATGAAACGATTAAAGTGACGGAAAGCCTTGACCGGATAACCGGCAGTGCGATTTATGCCAAATACAGCTCGCCGCTTTTCAATGCTTCTGCGATGGATGGCATCGCAGTGCGGGCGGCTGATACAGCGTATGCCAGTGAGACGTCGCCGGTCGTTTTGCAGGAAGCGGACTACATGGTGGTGGATACGGGTGATCCGATTCATCCGCCTTTTGATGCGGTGATCATGGCAGAGGATATCGTGGAGACAGAAGGCGAGGTGCGGATTATCGCTTCAGCCCATCCTTGGCAGCATATCCGGCCGATTGGCGAGGATATCGTCGCAGGAGAAATGATTCTGCCGGGCAACCACAAGATCCGGGCGATCGATATCGGCGTGCTTCTATCTGCGGGTATTTTGGAAATCGAGGTGGTAAAACGGCCGGAGGTCGCGATTTTTCCGACTGGTACGGAAATCATCGAGCCGGAGGAAGAGCCAGAGGAAGGCAGTATTATCGAGTCTAATTCCAGGATGTTTGAAAACATGGTTACGGTGGCGGGCGGAATCGGATGCAGGTTTGCGCCGATCATCGATGATTATGAAAAGATCAGGGATGCGGTGGCGCAGGCGGCAGATCGTTATGATATGGTGATCATCAATGCAGGCTCAAGCGCCGGAACGGAGGACTATACCGTTCATGTGCTTCGCGAGCTGGGCGAGGTGATCGTCCATGGCGTTTCCGTGAAGCCGGGCAAGCCGGTGATCTTAGCTGTGGTACAAGGCAAGCCGGTGATTGGCCTTCCGGGTTATCCCGTATCCGCTTATATCGGATTTGAAAATTTTGTCACGCCGATCATCCAGATGATAGCAAGACGTCCCGAACGCCTTACGGAAACGTTGCAGGCACATATTTCCAGGCGGCTGGTGTCGAGCTTAAAGCATAAGGAATATGTCCGCGTCAAGGTCGGGAAGGTGGGCGATAAATTCGTGGCAGCGCCGCTGGCAAGAGGTGCGGGGGCGGCGATGTCGCTCGTGCGGGCAGACGGGTTTTGCATTATCGAGCAAAACAGCGAAGGCATTGAAGCCGGGGATGTGGCAGAGATCGAGCTTTACAGGAGCAAGCGGGAAATCGAAAATACCGTGGTCGTGATCGGCAGTCATGACTTGATCCTGGATGTCATTGCTGATATCATGCCGAACGCATATAAAGATATGTTTGTTTCCAGTACGCATGTGGGAAGCATGGGCGGGCTGATGGCGCTGCGCCGGGGAGAAGCACATATCGCGCCGATTCACCTGCTGGATGAGGAAAGCGGTGAGTATAATGTCTCTTATCTTAAAAAAATGTTCCGCGAGCCGATGGCGCTCGTCAAAGGCGTTCACAGGATTCAGGGAATTATGGTGAAAAAGGGCAATCCGTTGCAGCTCGAGGGTCTTGCAGATCTGTGCAGTGGGACAGGGACGGAGGCCAAAGACCTTGCTGGCGAAGAAAAAGATGGCAAGGAAACGGCTGGCGCAAAAATGGCTGGCGAAGCGATTTGCGGTGGAGGCTCCGCTGGCGAAAAAATTGCGAGCAACGTCCCGGCTGTCAAAAAGGCGGCTTCGGTTCGTTATGTCAACAGGCAGAGAGGGGCAGGCACGCGGGTGCTCTTTGATTATAAGTTGAAGCAGGCTGGCATCGATCCGTCGGAAATCAATGGTTACGAACGGGAAATGGCGACGCATATGGCTGTTGCGGCGGCGGTTGCAGGCGATGGCGCGGATGCGGGCATGGGCGTGTTGTCGGCCGCTAAGGCGATGGGGCTGGATTTTATCGAGGTCGCGCCGGAGGAATACGATTTCGCGATTCCGGTTAAGTTTCTGGAGCTTCCACATATCAAGGCATTCTTGGAAATTTTGCAAAGCGCGGAGTTTCACGCAAGGCTTGCGCAGCTTGGCGGCTACAGTGCTGAGCGGAGCGGTGAAGTGATCCTGCTGTAAATAGGATCGTATGCGTTAAACAAAAACAGAGCCGTTTGAAGCCGGGAGAAGAAAGGATCGTTTTGCGCGAAGGAAAATATGGGCTGGCTTTAGCAAAGCAGAAGACGTAACATATTTTTATTAAAGAATACAGGATGGTTTTAGCAGGGAGGAAAACAGATGACGATTATGAGGCCGGGAAGCTTTGAACTAACAGACCGGGGCATTGATATTGCGAAACTGAAAAAGGGCGCGAAGGTTCTGGATATCGGGTGCGGCGAGGGCGATGCGGTGGCGCATCTTTGCAAGGAAAAAGGAATGGATGCGGAAGGAATTGACATGAATCTGGCGATGGTCAGCGCCGCAAAGGAAAAACACCCGGATGTGCGTGTGAAATTTGGCGATGGGGAATTCCTGGATGATTATTCTTCCTATACGTTCGATGCCGTGATGATGGAATGCGTGCTGAGCCTGATCAACATTCCAGACGAATCGCTTCACGAGGCATATTGTGTCCTCAAGAAAGGCGGCAAACTGATTCTCAGCGATTTATATTATAAAGACCCTGACCCGAAACAAATGCGGGCGGTGAAGATCGAAGCGGCGCGTCTTGCGATGAAACCCCGCAAAGAAGGCGATTGTGAGGAACATCCGGGAAGGTTCGTGGATTTTCGGTTAAACGGGGTGTTTTTTGAAAAGCCGCTTAGGGCGCAGCTTGAAGAAATCGGTTATCGCATCGTAGCATTTGAAGACAGAAGCGCCGACTTGGATAATTACGTTGCACAACGTCTGATGGACGGCGATAAGCTGGAGGATTTGATGCCCGGACTTGCGCAGGGCGGCGGCATGGCTGGCGATGGGCAAAGCAGAAGTGGTAAAAGTGGCGATGGGCGCAGCGGGAAAATCGGATACTTTCTTCTCGTGGCGCAAAAGCCGGAATAAGGAAATACGCAGATGACCGGGAGTGCTGAACTGGTCAGTAATACCGAACTGGTCGGAATAGAAGCCGCTGAAACTGGTTGAAGCAGCAGCAATATGGAATATATTAGGAATGCGTAAAAGACGGAGCGGCGAAAATGCTTGAAACAGAAAGTGCAAGGATGATTGACGATGTAGAAATGACCGAAAAAATGAGTACATTAAAATCGGAAAAACCAGACCGTAAGACAAACATCAAAATGAGCGGCGAGGACCATCGGTACCTGGATATCTGGACTGCCAAAAAAATTGGTGCGATAGAGACAGGGCTGACCCGTCAGCTCATCGATGATTATACGATCAAGAAGCTGCGGGAAAATCTGGTCTATGCGATCGCCAACAGCCCCTTTTATAAACGGAAATACAGCGGGATCGCGCAGGCAGGCAGCGGTGAGATCATGCGGGCTGATCGTAATCGGATCATGTGCCTTGACCGTAGTGAGATTGCGCAGGCGGGCGGCAGCATGGTTAGACAACCTGCCGATAGCGGGATCATGCGACCACTTGGCGATAGCGGGCGGATCAGCCTTCCGAAATGCGATGCGGTTTTTTTGCATTTTTTTCAAAAATTACCCTTTACGTCACAGGAGGAACTCAGACAATACGGCATGGATTTTCTCTGCGTGAGGCCGGGGGAAATCAGCCGCATTGTTACCTTGGACACAGGAGGAAGCACAGGCACACCGAAGCGTGTTTATTTTACGGAAGAAGATCAGAATCTGACGGTGGATTATTTTCAAAACGGAATGCAGCTTCTGGTATCGGATCGCGATACGGTTCTCATCCTGATGCCTGCGAAGATGCCAGGCTCTATCGGCAAGCTGCTCGCCAGGGGGCTGGTGGGATTTGGCGCAAGGACGGTAGAATATGGACTGCCGCAGATGCGCCTGGACATGGCGAAAGTGGAAATTCGCGAGGAAGCTGAGCAGCTTTTGGATCTCATCGAGAAAGAGGGGGTTACATCTGTCGTGGCATTGCCTACGCATATGCGGATGTTGGCAGAAGCCGCCGTGAAAAGACAAGACGGCTCTGGCAGGAAATCGATCGACCGCAAAATAGGGCAAAGGGTGGAGGCCTGTCCCGCTGGCACGGATATGGAATCCCCGGACGAGAACCGTTCCTATTCGGGCTATTTGCGATTAAAAAGCGTTTTGCTGAGTGCAGAGTATGTGGCAGAGGAAGACGCGCAGTTTATCGAGCAGGTTTTTTCCTGCAAGGTTTACGAGCATTATGGGATGACGGAGATGGGCTTGGGCTGTGCCGTAAGCTGTGGGCATGACGTGGGTTATCATGTGCGGGAGGCGGATTTATATCTTGAAATCATCGATCCCGATACGCAAATTCCTGTTAAGGATGGTCAATTTGGGGAAATTGTGTTTACGACGCTTACCAGAAAAGGAATGCCTTTTATCCGTTATCGGACTGGCGATTACAGCAGATGGATTGCGGCGCAATGTTCCTGCGGCAGCCAGCTTAAGCGGCTGGATAAGGTCAGGCCGCGAAACGTGGTCAAAGGCTATCTGCGATAGAGGCGGGATCGTAAGAGTAATTGCGGCGGGAAGCTGCAGTCAAAGTGGGATCGTAAGAGTAATTGTGGCTGATCAGTGAGATCATAATGCGATAACATAAGCATCAAGAATAAATATGGAGAAAAGGAGGGCGTGGCTTCCTTTCGTTATGGAAGGTTGCTGCGCAAGATGATTATGGCACAGAAGGTATCTTATTTTGCGAGGGATTTAATCGAGCAGGGCAAGGATTTCGTCATTGCCAAGGTGGTGGACACACAGGGTTCAACACCGCGAAAAAAAGGTGCGGTTTTGCTGATGAAACAGGATGGAACGACCGTAGGCACGGTAGGAGGCGGCCTTTTGGAAGCCGAAACGGAGAAGCTTTGCACGAAAACCTTGGAGACAAAAGAAAAAACCCATACATATCATTTCGTGCTGGATGAACAGCAAAAAGATGCACTGGACATGGGCTGCGGCGGTGATGCAACAGTTCAAATCGATTACATCGATGCGTCCGATCCGGGGGATTTCATCCGGGAATTTAAACTGGCGGATACAGCGTATATTTTTGGCGGCGGCCATATCGCTTATGCGTTAGAGCCGGTTTTGCGCCATGTTGATTTTAAAACTGTTATTATCGATGACCGGGAAGAATATGCCAATGCGGAGCGTTATCCTCATGCGGAGAAAACTGTCGTAGTAGAAAATTTTGATCATGCGTTTGATCGCGTCGATGTCGATGAATCGAGTTATCTCATCATTGTGACGCGGGGACACCGGGGGGATTTGCAGGTGTTGCGGCAGGCGCTTCGCAAGCCTTGTGCCTATCTTGGCATGATCGGAAGCAGACGAAAGAATCGTTTGCTTTACGATACGTTATTAAAAGAAGGTTTTTCGGAAGAACAGTTTGCGCGCGTTCACGCACCGATCGGGCTTTCCATTGGCGCAGAAACGCCGGAGGAGATCGCGGTCAGTATTGCAGCGGAAATCATACAGGTTAGATCGCAGCTCGATTCGGAGTAAAGGCAGTGAAAATGAACATGCAGGAGACGAGGGCAGCGGACTTTTTCGGCGCGATTATTTTAGCAGGGGGATATTCCTCCCGGATGAAAGCGTTTAAGCCGTTGCTCCCGGTGGGGCGCAGCACTGCCATTGAGACGCTGATCGCGGCTTTCCGGGATGCCGGAATTGCGAATATCGTGGTAGTGAGCGGACATAACAGGGAAAAGCTGCTGCCCGTCATCAAAAGGGCAGGGGTGGCCGAGGTTCATAATGCAAACTACGATGCGGGGATGTTTTCTTCCATCCGGGCAGGGCTTGGTTATGCAAAGGACGCCTTCACGCAGGCGCAGGGCTTTTTTTTGACGCCGGTAGACTGTCCGCTGATTGGAAAGGCGGTGTTGGAGCGGTTGATGGAACTGGCTATGATAGAATGCGGCGAGGCAGAACTCGCTGAGGTGGCGGGGCCGCTTGAATCAAACGGAGTTGCGGTGCATGATGCCTTGTTAGCGGGCGGGCTGAAAAAGGCCGTGACTGAAAGCGCGAAAACGATGAAGAACTTTTATGTCCCTGTCTTTGAAGGGAAAAAAGGTCATCCATTGCTGATCCCTGCTGCATACAGCGAGGAAATATGCAGTTATGACGGCCCTGGCGGGTTAAAAGCAATCACCGATCAATATTGGGATCGGATGATCCGCGTTCCGGTAGAGGATGAGGGCTGTCTTTTGGATATGGATACACCGACGGGCTACGAAGAAATTTTAGATTTTCAGAAATCAGGCGGCAGGCGGGAAAGCTTGCAGGAACTGGCCGCGGGACGGCGTATTTTTTTGGTTCGGCATGGACAGACAAGGCAGCATGCAGAAAAAATGTTTATTGGACGGTATGATGTCCCCCTGGGCGAGGATACGTGCGGGCAGGTGAAAGTGATGGCAGAAGGTCTTGCGCGAGTTCTTGCGGACAAGGCAGCTTGCAGAAATGCTTCAAGCTGCTGCATTCCAGCGGCGGACAAGGCGGTTTGCAGTGATTCTTTAAATTGCTGCATTCCAGCGGCGGACGGCGAGGCTTCAAAGCATGATCATCCGGCGGAGCGAAGCGGTGAAGCGGCAATTCGGGGCGGCGTTATTTATACAAGCCCGCTGCGCAGGGCGAAGCAGACGGCGGAAATCATTTGGGATGTTTTGATGCAGGAAGCGACGCATGACAGGAAGTTTGTGAGCGCAGAACCAAAGATAAAACAGCGGAATGACGGTGAAGAGGAAAAACGTTGTGCATGGGAGATTCGGAAGATAACCGACTTGCAAGAAATCGCTTTGGGTGATTGGGATGGAAAACCGATCCGTGAGATTAGGGAGCGATACCCATTGGAATATGAACGCAGAGGTGCTGACATTTTTGCTTTTAAAACCGGTAATCGAGCAGAAAATTTTTATGATGTGCAGTACCGGGCGGTGAAAGCTTTGCGCAGAATTTTGTTGGAGGATTCGTCGCGTGATATCATTTTAGTGACGCATAGCACGGTCATCCGGGCTTTGGAAAATAATTTAAAGGGATTGCGGGTGGATGATCCGTGGGAACAGCTTCCGAAAAACGATTTTAGAGTAATCACCTTGTGAAGCAGTAAGCACTTGTCGCATGATTATGGTGGATTTTGCTGTAATGCGCCCAGAAAACTGTAATAATTTACCATAAAATCACATACGTTTCTCTTAGGGTTAATTAGGGCGTGGAGCAGAATGTAATGAAAGTGCTTCTTAGGGCATGGTATGGTGAAAATTAACAAGCCGTCGCAGAAAAAGCAAAATCTGTCGCTGGCAGTAGCGCAGCGGGAGAAGCATTGCTTTCAGAATGTATCTATTTTATCTTTGACATACGTGTTTTTTCCTATTTATATAGCATATGGCAAATTGGCAAATTAACTGCAATTTAAAAGATTTGAGTTATAATGGATAGCATTTTATGTCGATTTGTGTTATAATTTTCAGCGTACGAAAAAAACAGTCATGGCAGGAAAACCGACTGGATAAAATGCTGATTTTATTGTAAAGTGCAAGTTAAAAAAATTAACAAAATACCCACGAATGGTAAATCCGGCAGGAAAAATGCCGGAAATACAAATGGGGAGGAAGGAAGGTTTTTAAAATGGGACAGCAAGGGAAACACCTGAATAGCATCCATGTCAGTCATGAGAAGCATACCGCTGCTTGTGAAACTGAGATCATGGCTATTCCGGAAGCTGTTTGTATTTCCATGTCACAACACATCGGAGCGCCGTGTAAGCCGCTGGTGGCAAAGGGCGATTCTGTCAAGGTTGGACAGATCATCGGAGATACAGATGCATTTGTAAGCGCTCCTATTCATTCCAGCGTGTCAGGTACGGTAAAGGAAATCACAACCATGCGATCCGTTGCAGGTGGACAGGATCAAATGATCGTGATCGAAACCGACGGTAAGCAGGAAGTATGGGAGGGCGTAAAGCCGCCTGTCATAAACGACATGAATGATTTTATAGCGGCGGTTAAGGCTAGCGGACTGGTTGGCCTTGGGGGCGCATCGTTTCCAACGCATATCAAATTGAATCCAAAGAATCTGGATGAAGTAGACACCTTGATTGTGAATGCGGCAGAGTGCGAGCCGTTTATCACCTCAGACCACAGGCTCATGCTTGAAAATGCACCGTATATTATCGATGGCATTTTAGCTGTGATGAAATACCTGACGATCAGCAAGGCCTATATCGGCGTTGAAGAAAATAAGCCCGATGCAATCAGCAGGCTCAATGAAGTGATCAAAGAAAAGGGTCATGCAGATGACATCAAAGTAGAAGTGCTGCGGGCAAGATATCCGCAGGGCGCAGAGCGGGTCATGGTTTATGAAATTACAGGAAAAACCCTGAAGGCAGGAGAATTGCCAGCACAGTTGGGAATCGTGCTTTCTAATGTGACGACCATCGCTTTTATCGGGCAGTACCTGAAGACGGGAAGGCCGCTGACCACAAAGCGGATTACCGTGGATGGCAATGCCGTGGCAGATCCGAAGAACATCATCGTTCCGATCGGCGCGCGGATTGCCGATGTGGTGGCTGCTTGCGGCGGATATAAAGCAGAACCGAAAAAGATTATCATGGGCGGACCGATGATGGGACGCGCCGTTTATTCAGATGCATTTCCGATCGTGAAAAACAATAATGCCATTTTGGTATTCGACGGTCCGCAGACTTTGATTCCTGAGGAGACAGGCTGTATTAAATGCGGCATCTGCACAAGAGCATGTCCGTTTAACCTGCTGCCGGTTTCCATGGTCGCTGCTTATGAGCGAAAGGATGTGGATAAGCTGAATCAGCTTCAGGTTATGCAGTGCATGGAATGCGGAAGCTGTTCGTATGCATGTCCTGCGAAGCGGCCGCTCAGTTTCACGCATAAAATGGCGAAAGCATTTTTAAAGGAGGCGACGAGTAAATAATGGATAACAAATATCATGAAAAATTGGTCGTGTCATCGGCGCCTCATGCGGTAGGTCCGATCAGCACGCAGAAGATCATGGGCTTTGTACTCATAGCCCTGATTCCGGCATTCATTTCCGGTATCTATCAGTTTGGATACCGTGCAGCCGTTTTAACCATCGTATGCGTTGTCGCTTGCGTGGTTTTCGAATACCTGATGAATGTAATCTTGAAGAAAAAACAGACTGTCAGCGATTTAAGCGCTGTCCTCACGGGCGTACTGCTGGCGTTCAATCTGCCTGCCGGGCTTCCTTATTGGATCGCCATTGTGGGGAGCTTTGCGGCAATCGTCGTCGTAAAACAGCTTTTCGGCGGGATCGGGCAGAATCTGGTCAATCCGGCAGTGACGGCGCGAATTTTCCTTTTCATCGCCTTTGCGACGGAGATGACGACGTGGCCGACAGCAAGGGGAACTGGCGTCGATGCGACGACCTCGGCAACACCGCTGGGGCAGCTTTCCATGAATAATATGGATATGAATGCTGTAGATGCTTCCAATCTGGATCTGTTTCTTGGGAACATCGGCGGATGCATCGGGGAAGTCAGCGCATTGGCTCTTTTGATCGGCGGGATTTTCCTGATTTGCAGCAGGATCATCACATGGCATATTCCTGTCAGCTTCCTGGCAACGGTTGCTGTGCTGGGATTGATCTGGGGTGGCGTGGACGGCATGATATTCCATCTGTGTGCAGGTGGCGTGATGCTGGGTGCGTTCTTCTGTGCAACTGATTATGTAACGTCGCCGACACTTCCTGCGGGCAAGATCATATTTGGAATCGGCTGCGGTCTTTTCACAATGCTGATCAGGCTGTTTGCATCGTATCCAGAGGGCGTATCGTTTGCGATACTTTTGATGAATATCCTGACCCCTTACATAGACAGGATTTGTGAAAGCAGAATGTTCCCGGTAGCGAAAAAGGCGAAAGGAGGAGATGGGAATGAAAAATAGTAATTTTAAAGAAAACATCTTCCCTGCGCTCGTTTTAGTATGTATCTGCCTGGTGGTAACGCTTGCTTTGGCAGGAACTTACAGCGTAGCCAATCCTAAGATCATCGAAAACCAGATGAAGGCTGCTGACGAGGCCAGAATGCAGGTGCTGCCTGAGGGCGATGCATTTACGGCTTACGATGGCGAGCTGGTAGACGGCGTCGTAGACTGCTATTTTGCCGATAACAAAGCGGGCATGGCGGTTACTGCGCAGTACAAGGGCTTTGGCGGTGCGGTCAAGGTGATGATCGGAATTGATGCGGAAGGTAAAATCACAGGTGTGACCATAACGGAGCATGGTGAAACGCCGGGGCTTGGCACGAAGGCTATGACGGAAGAATATCTGGCGCAGTATCAGGGCGTCGGAGAGGTTGTAGGCGGACATATTAAGAGTGATTCGAATATAGACGCTGTTACAGGAGCAACCATTTCTTCCAATGCTATATACTGTTCCGTAGAGGAAGCCTTGAAGCAATTTGAAAAATGCGGAGGTGTGAAATAATGAGTAAACTTGGTATTGTAACGAAGGGCATTATTAAGGAAAACCCCGTACTCGTTCTGTTGCTTGGAACATGTCCGACGTTGGCTACTACGACAAGTGCCATAAACGGACTGGGTATGGGCGTTTCCACGATGGTGGTTCTGATATGCTCAAATATCGTAATCGCCCTGTTAAAAAATATCATTCCTGCGAAGGTGAGAATTCCTTGCTACATCGTAGTAATTGCAGGATTTGTAACGATTGTACAACTGATGCTGAAGGCCTATCTGCCTGCGCTGGATGCGGCGCTGGGGCTGTTTATCCCGCTGATCGTAGTAAACTGCATCATTTTGGGAAGGGCAGAAATGTTCGCCTCCAAAAACAGTGTGCTTGATTCAGCCCTGGATGGACTGGGCATGGGACTTGGTTTTACACTTGCGCTGGGCGTGATGGGACTGATCAGGGAATTCTTCGGAGCAGGAACTGCTTTTGATATTCCAATCTATGCAGATACGGCGATTACACCGGCTGGCATCTTCATGCTGGCTCCCGGCGGGTTCTTCGTTTTCGCATGCCTGATCGCTGCCGTAAACTATTTCAGCAAGGGCAAAGCGATTAAGAAGAAGGACTTCGGCTGTGAAGGCTGTATGATGGCCGATATGTGCGGTGGCACATGCGACAGGAAGGAGGCTGATGCATAATGACTGAAATATTGATCATCATGATGTCGGTTATTCTGACCAATAACTTTGTATTATCGCAGTTTTTAGGAATCTGTCCATTCCTGGGCGTTTCGAAAAAACTGGATTCAGCGGTCGGCATGGGTGTTGCGGT
>CAJUEB010000041.1 GCA_910585135.1 uncultured Eubacteriales bacterium | reverse complement strand
CTCTTCTTCGTCGGGATCGTCGTATTTCTTTCGATGAGCTTCGTCGCTACGCCACCCAATGTCTCAATCGACAGTGAGAGTGGGGTTACGTCCAGGAGAAGCACGTCGTTTACTTCACCTGTCAGAACGCCTGCCTGGATAGACGCGCCGATTGCTACGCATTCATCAGGGTTGATTCCCTTGAACGGATCTTTACCCGTAATATTTTTAACCGCATCCTGTACAGCCGGAATTCTCGTCGATCCGCCTACCAGGATAACCTTGGAAATGTCGCTATTGCTTACGCCGGCATCTGCCATCGCCTTCTTCATCGGTTCGATCGTCTTGTTCACCAGATCTGCTGTCAGCTGGTCAAATTTCGCCCTTGTGATGTCCATGTTCATATGGAGCGGACCATTATCGTTTACCGTAATGAATGGCAGGTTGACATTGGTCGTCTGCGCACTGGAAAGCTCTTTCTTTGCCTTTTCAGCGGCTTCCTTCAATCGCTGCAACGCCATCTTGTCAGCTCTCAGATCGACGCCGTTTTCTTTCGCAAAGCTGTCTGCCATGAAATTGAGCAACGCTTCGTCAAAATCGTCACCACCCAGCTTATTAGTTCCGTTTGTCGCCAATACTTCGAATACGCCGTCACCCAGTTCAAGGATCGAAACGTCGAACGTACCGCCGCCCAAGTCATAAACCAGGATCTTATGCTGGTTTTCATCTTTATCAAGACCATAAGCCAGGGATGCAGCCGTCGGTTCGTTGATGATTCGCTTAACATCCAGCCCGGCGATCTTTCCGGCATCCTTCGTTGCCTGTTTCTGGCTGTCCGTAAAATAAGCCGGTACTGTGATAACCGCTTCCGTAACCTTTTCTCCCAGGTAACTTTCGGCATCTGCCTTCAGCTTGCCGAGAATCATCGCAGAGATATCCTGTGGCGTGTACTTCTTGTTATCAATTTCTACCGTATGGTCAGTACCCATGTACCGCTTAATTGATGCGATGGTTCTTTCCGGATTGGTAATTGCCTGCCTCTTCGCAGTTTCCCCAACCAGTCTTTCCCCATTCTTCGCAAATCCTACAACGGATGGTGTCGTCCTGTTTCCTTCTGCGTTAGCGATTACGACAGGTTCTCCTCCCTCAAGAACCGCTACGCACGAATTTGTTGTTCCTAAATCGATTCCTATTACTTTTCCCATTTCGTAAAACCTCCTCTTGTCTGTTATCTTCTTCGAAAGCTAGCCTACTACCTTAACCATGGACGGCCTGATTACTTTGCCGTTCAAGGTGTAGCCCTTCTGCATTACGCCGGAAACCTTGCCGCTTTCGTATTCTTCAGTTTCCTCGGTCATCACTGCGTTGTGGAAATTCGGATCGAAATCCTCACCCAGCGCTGCGATTTCTGCCAAGCCGGACTTTTCCAGTTCACCGCTCAGCTGTTTAAATATCATTTCCATACCTTCCTTGAAGCCGTCCCCGATTTCTTCTTGCGCCAGCGCCCTTTCGAAATTATCCAGAACATCCAGCAGCCCGGTCACGATCTTCTCGTTTGCGTATGAATAAAGATCCGATTTTTCTTTTTCTACCCGTTTCTTATAGTTTTGAAAATCAGCCATAAGCCGCAGGTATCTTGTATCTGCATCCTCCTCGGGAGCTTTCTCAGCTTCCTTGGCCTCCTTCTTTTCTGCTTCCTGCTTTTCTTTCTGTGCCTCCGTTTCCCCTGCCTGGCCAGCATCCTCTTTTGCGATATCCTCCGCCGCTTTTCCGGCCTCCTCTGCGGGTTCTTTTACATTTTCTTTTGTTATGTCCTCAGCGTTAACCTTCGTCATCATCGTCTCCTTCCGTGATCATAAATGCTTTACTTATATTATCCGTAAGATATTCAACCACCGATGTCACCTCGCCATAACGCATCCTGGTCGGACCGATGACGCCGATCTTGCCGACCATCTTGCCATCTACGTGGTAAGTCGCTGTAATCAGGCTGCAATCCTGCATCAGTTCATCCTGATTTTCATTGCCTATGGTTATTATGACACCGTTTTCCCTATTGATGAGGGTTCTCGTGAAATCTTCTTTTTTGTTGACCATCTCCAGGAACATCCTCGCTTTATCCAGGTCATTGTATTCAGGAAGCGAGAATATGTTCGTAAGGCCGTCCATGTAAAGGTTCACGTTGAGCATATCCTCCAGCGTCTTCACAAAGCTCGGCACGATGTTCTTTTCCAGCATGGCCATCGCTTCCGCATCGGATTTCACATTCTTGATGATGTCATAAGCGAGCGCTTCACTCAATGTCTTCCCTCTGTAATTATAGGTCATTGTTTTGGCAAGTATCCTGAGCGTATCCTCGGAAACAGGCTTATGGAGCTTTACCGCTTTGTTCGAGATCTTGCCGCTTTCCGATACCAGCATCAGCACCACCGTGTACGCATCCACAGGCAGCAAATTAATGTATTTCAGCGTATCCTGCTCCTGCCTCGGCGTAAGTGCAAAGGCCGTCAGGTTTGTGATTTCAGAAAGCACATGCGCTGCGCGCTGTACAATATTCTCAAGCTCCGTCACATTGCTGTGAAGCTCGGCAGCGATCGAATCTTTTTCTGCTGCGGTCAATTCCCGTTTGTTCATCATCTGATTGACATACAGCCGATATGCCTTCTCAGAAGGAACCCTTCCCGACGATGTATGCGGGTGCGTCAAATACCCAAGCTCCTCTAGGTCAGACATCTCATTACGAATCGTCGCCGGACTGATTCCCAAATTATAGTTCTTTGAGAGCGTCCGTGAACCGACCGGTTCAGCCGTCTTGATAAAATCAGCAATGATGGCCTGTAATATTTTCAGTTTTCGTTCACTTAAATCCATCTTGAGACTCCTGTTGTTAGCACTCATTTGGCACGAGTGCTAATTACAGTTTAAATTTACCACCTAACTGGAAGAAAGTCAACACTTATTTATAATTTTTTTCCGATACTCATCAGACCTTCCCTCGCAAACATCTCCGCTCTGCTCTCAAAAGTAAAGTCAGGTGCAGGAAGCGTTTCATAAATAGGAGCATCCGCGAAATTCTCCGCATACGGCATCGGCGGGTTAAACACTTGAAGCTGACGCAAAAGCTGATCCGTATAATTCGTCCCGTACCGTCTCGCATCCGCCACCCTGTCCACGTCGAATGTCATCGTAAAGCTCAACGGCCTGTTATCCGCCTCATAGAGGATTCTGCCGTCCGGGCCTGCGATCATGGAGTGTCCGTAGGAATAACTGCCCAAATATTTGCCCGCACAGTTGAGGGAAATGAAGTACGCCTGGTTCTCAAACGCCCTGGTCGGTGCGATCGATTTGCACAAATCGTAAAGTCCCTCCGGATCCATTGCCGGCCTGATCAGAATCTCTGCACCCATCAACGCCAAATTCCGCGAAATTTCCGGAAAACACCAGTCATGACAATTCAAAACACCGATCTTAATGCCCTTCTCTTTGATATCAAAGGTCACGTATTTTTCGCCTTTTGTAATATGGCTTTCTACCGGGTAATAAGGACACATCTTGCGATGGACGTCGATCAAATCACCGTCCGGGCCAAAGATCGGAATGGCGTTATAAAAATGCTTCTCGCCGTTCTTTTCTTCCCGCTCCATCATGCTGCCCGGCATGAAATAAATACCGTACTCCCTGGCGATATTAGAAAGGGTTTCCGTCACTTTTCCCGGAATCGGATCGCCGTTGACACGCTTTTCGCCGTCCGCCCAATAAGTGCCGATCCCCATTTCGATCCCGGCAATCAGCTCAGGCGCATTCATCCCCGCCATCAGGCTTCTTACTTCTTTTCTGATCCGCTCCAGGTTAAATTCAAAGCTGCTGGAACAATCCCCGCTCTGCATCAATCCAATATTCAAATACCTGCCCATAATTATCATTCTCCTTTTCTTTCTTAATACTCTATTCATGCGTGCAGTATGCCGAAATCTGCACACAAACAATGGATCGTAATGATCTTTCCCTTACTATTGCCGTTGCTTCATAGCACCCTGACAAACGTTCGCAGCATAAAAAGATACAGATAAGCTTCCTTGACCTGTTTCTCTTTTGCCACTTCCAGTGCCTGCCTGTAAAGCTGTATCTGCTTGGCATAGCGCTCTATGATATCCTGATCGCTTACGCTGCCACCCATATGGCTGTTTTTATAATCGATCAGCACAAGCCCGTCTTCTTCTTCAAAGAAACAGTCGATGATTCCCTGAACCAATGTCGTAACGCCATCGACCTCCGTCTGCAAAAGAAATTCACGTTCCTTTTCCAGCGTTTTACTGGATGCAGCGCGGATGCCGACTGGATCGTTAAAAAATGCTGCAATGTTTTCCAAATCAACAGCCGCCCGTTCTTCATCGGTAAGCAACCCATCTGCATGAAGCCGGTCCGCTGTCCGCGTAATATAGGGACTGCCCTCCGCCAAGGCTGCCGCAAAATCGAGCTTTTCCATCACAAGATGTATCGCCGTGCCGACTTGGGCAGCATCAAGCTTTCTTTTCGTCTCGGAAAACGTCGGTTTTATCAGGTAAAGATCCTGTGTTTCTTCACTACCCTGCTTGTTGATTTCCGTCACCGAATATTTTGATTTCACTTCATTCAAATGAGCATGCGGATATGTATAAGATAACCGCTCTTCTATCTGCGCCTGCATCGCATCATCCGCTACGATTCCGTCCGTATCAAGCAATTCCGCAAGACCAAGCCGTGCGGCAGCCTGCTTTTTAGAAAAGAACGCTGGCTGGCTGAAGTCCTCGTATATGATTTCCGCCCCGGCCGTTTCCATCGCGTCATATAGCATTTCAAGCGGGCTGTTATGGCTAAACGTCCCCTGCATCCTTCCGTGACACGTCCCCGTTAAAATAAAACGATCCATCGCCCTTGTCATCGCCACATAGAGGATTCTGATTTCTTCCTCGATGTGATCGCTTGCGTTTTCCTGGTTGATGATCTGCTGAAGCAGCGTGCTGCGATACCATTTCTGCTCCTTATTGACTTGGGGCAGCCCGATCGCGAGATTCTTATGCATGGATGGAGAACGGATTTCCCGTTGGTTTCGATAGCGTTTTCCCGTTTCCGCCAGGATAACGACAGGAAACTCCAGACCCTTGCTCTTATGTATGGTCATGATCTGCACGAGGTTGCTCTCCTCCGATAAAACCTTAGCCTCCTCGATCGGCCTGCTGCTCTTTTTCATCGCCTCCACATAAGACAGGAATCCATAAAGACCGCCGTAATGGTCTTCTTCATACTGCGCCGCCTTTTCCACCAAAAGCCGCAGATTGGAAACGCGTTGTTTTCCGGCTGGAAGGCTGCTGCAATAGTCAAAATACCCGGTATCATATAATAATATCCTGACGAGTTCTTCCAGGGAAACAGTATGCTTCAATTCCTTCCAATACTGGATCTTCTCAAGCATGGCCGTAAGCTTATGCACGAGCTCCGCCCGCGGGCCTTCCTTCCGGTATCGCTGCACAGCATCGTAATAGGAAGGGCTTTTCCCTGCGAAAATCCTGATTTCAGAAAGCTCCCTGACCGTAAAGCCGAACACGGGACACCGCATCACGGAAATCAGCGGGACGTCCGCCCTCGTGTTATCTATGATTTTCAGGAGATTGACAAATACCTGAATTTCAACCGTATCGAAATATCCGCCTTCGCTTTTGCCGTAAGCGGGAATCCCTTGGTTGTTCAGAAACTTTTCCAGCTCGCCGATCATGCCTCCATTTCGTACCAGGACTGCGATATCGCCGTATTCTACTTTTCTCATACAGTCCTTTTTAACATCATAAATTGTAAGGTCTCTGTTTTCGGCTATTATTTTAGCGATCAGCTCCATCTCGCGCTCTGTCTTATCCACGATTTCGTCAGGCGCTTGCGGTTTGTTTTCCTCTGCGTCAAGATCAATGAGATGAACCTGGGCATCAAGGCCGGGATACGTTCCATCTATGGCCGGATTGACTTTGAGCGCAGCATTCTCATCGTAATCGCGCATGAGCGATGCGAACACGCCATTGACAAGGTCGATGACTTTATTTTTACTGCGGAAATTCGTATTGAGGTCTATTTTGATACTGCCTTGCACATCTCCTGCTGCATACGCAGTATATTTGTGTTTGAATAGATCGGGATCTGCCTGCCTGAACCTGTAGATGCTCTGCTTCACATCTCCTACCATGAAGAGGTTATCGCCCCTGGTGATCCTGGCGATGATCATTTCCTGCAACAGATTGCTGTCCTGGAATTCATCGATGAAGATATAGCGAAACTTATCGCGGTATTCCCCAGCAACTTTATCATCCTGCAAAATATCGATCGCATCATGCATGACATCGTCAAAATCGATCCTGTTTTTCTGGTTCTTTTTTTCCCGGAATATGGATTCCAGCTCTTTGACGAGCGAAATCAGGTATTTCGTATCTTCATAACTTTCCCGCAATGCGGCGTCATATATTTCAGGACTTTGTTTATAATACCGCTTTTTTAAATCATCCAACGCTTTTTTCCCCTGGTTACGCAGGGCGGTGAACTGCTGCTCGATCAGGGCGTATCCAGGCTTTTCATCTGCCCGCCGCCTGGGGATGTCAACTTTAAGCAGCTTTTCGCCAAAAGCATCATATACCGTTTTCATGCCCGCAAAATCGTCCTGTGCGCTGCACATTTCAAAAACACCTACGCAGCGGTCAATGTCTGCCCGAACCGATTCATAGAGCCTGTCCAGCGCCGCTTTTTTCAAAATTTCTGCCGCGCCGTCAAAAAATCTGCACGCTTTCTCGAACGTTTTTTTCGTATCCGCCATCACAAAAGCCGCTAGTCCAAGCGCGCAGATCGGTGAAGCGGTATGCAGAAGCTCCGTTTTTTCATCCGCCCATATCATATAATGGGGGATGCTCCTCATTTTTTTGTACAATGCAATGATGTTATTTTTGAGAGCATCTTCATTCCGATCCCCGCTATATTTGTTCAAAAATTCCGTAAAGGCTTCATAATCCTCCGCAAACCGCCTTTCAAAGAGTTCATTAACGGCTTCCCGTTCCATAATATCCCGCTCTGTTTCATCACAGATTTTAAGTCCCGGTTCCAGTCCAGCCACATAAAAATATTTATGCACGATTTCCATGGAAAAGGTGTGAAACGTACTGATATTCGCCTTGGGGAGCAGCGTCAGCTGTCTTTTCAAAAATCCCCTGTCTGCGCCCGGCTCTTCCATCGCTTGATTGATCGCAGTTTCCAGCCGTTCCTTCATTTCCTCCGAAGCAGCGTTTGTAAAGCTGGTGATGAGAAACCTGTCGATATCTACCTTGTCCTTGATTACGAGCTGCTTGATCCGCTCAACGAGGACAGCGGTTTTCCCTGACCCGGCTGCCGCCGCCACCAGGATATTTCTCCCCCGATCTGTTATCGCACACTGCTGCTCTTTGGTCCAGCCCATCGTTTTCCTCCCCCGCATTTTGGCAATGATTCATTTTATCATACCATACTGGTGCCAAAACATCAATTTCATCGCCATCGGAAAGGAATTTTATGTTATACTGGTTTCAGAATGTAGGAAATATCAACAAAGCCTACCCCTAAAAAGGAAACGTGCAGCCGGCTTTGTTACATATTTACCGATCAAACAGGTTATGATGAATGAATAGTGAGGTGAAAATATATGCAAGATTACAAACGTCCCGCCATGCTGATGATTTTAGACGGCTACGGACTCAATGAAAAAAAAGAAGGCAATGCGATTGCCGCTGCCAATAAGCCAAACCTGGATAAAATATTTGCACAATATCCAAAAACGACATTGAAGGCTTGCGGGCTTTCCGTTGGCCTTCCCGAAGGACAGATGGGCAATTCCGAAGTCGGGCATCTCAATATCGGCGCCGGCCGGATCGTGTACCAGGATCTCACGCGGATCACCAAGGCTATCGAAGATGGCAGCTTTTTTCAAAACCCGGCTTTGTTAAAAGCCATCGCCCATGCAAAGAAAAATGATTCTACGCTCCACCTGCTGGGACTGCTTTCCGACGGCGGCGTCCACAGCCACATCACGCACCTGCTGGCGCTGACGGATCTTGCCGCACGGGAAGGGATCAAGTCGCTTTGCATCCATTGTTTTCTCGATGGACGGGATGTGCCGCCAAGATGCGCCGGGCAATACATCGAGCGTCTGGAAGAACATTTGAAGAAGATCGGAATCGGCCAGATCGGCATCATATCCGGCAGATATTATGCCATGGACAGGGATAAACGCTGGGACAGGGTGGAAAAGGCGTACGATGCGATGACCCTGGGAGAAGGCGAACATGCGCCAAGCGGAACGGAAGCGATTTCGGCGACCTACGAACGCGGAGAAAACGATGAATTCGTGCTTCCAACCGTAGTGAAGGAAGCGATCCCCGTTGAAGATGGAGACGCCATGATCATGTATAATTTCCGCCCGGACAGAGCCAGGGAAATCACAAGAGCCTTTGTGGACGCCGATTTCGACGGCTTTACAAGGAAAAAGACAGTCAAGGATCTCTGCTATATCTGCATGACCCAATACGATGCGCAGATGCCAAACGTCACCTTGGCATTTCCGCCTGAATCACTGACAAATACGCTCGGCGAATATATTGCCGATTTAGGGCTTACGCAACTTCGGATCGCAGAAACCGAAAAATACGCCCATGTCACTTTTTTCTTTAACGGAGGCGTTGAAGCCCCGAATCGAAACGAAGACCGCATCCTCGTGCCTTCCCCGAAGGTTGCCACTTACGATATGCAGCCGGAAATGAGCGCTTATGAGGTAACAAAAAAAGTGCTGGAGGCTATTGAAACCGACAAATACGACATGATCATCTTAAACTTTGCCAATGCCGACATGGTCGGTCATACGGGCGTTATGGATGCGGCAATCAAGGCCATCGAGGCACTCGACAAATGCGTTCCGCAAATCGTCGATGCCGTTCTCGCAAAGGACGGGCAGATCCTGCTTACTGCCGATCACGGCAATGCGGACGTCATGACCGATGCAGGGGGAAATACCGTGACTGCGCACTCCCTCAACGATGTACCGCTTATCCACATTGCAAAAAAACCGCTCGCCCTGCATGACGGCGGCAGGCTGTGTGATATCGCACCTACGCTGTTAAAGCTGATGAATCTGGAAATCCCTGATGAAATGACGGGGAAGCCGCTCGTATAGGAAGATCAAAAAACCTTCCCCGCATCAAACGCAGGGAAGGTTTTTTGATGGCGCTTTAACAAAACAGGACACAAAGCGAGAAATGTCCTGTTTTCATGATTAGGTGCGATCATCTTACTAGCCCCTGTTTATCCTATTCTGTGTCCGAGCCGTTCACGGATTTTCTGTCCGGTTCGCAAGTCCCATGTCCGGGCCGCAATCCCCCACGATACCAAGGGCAGCCTGCGTATCCGCAAACCATTTCATCTGCCTTATTTTCATTTGCCTTAGCATCATTTACCCGATCCTCGATCCTTCTACTTCATTTACAGTTTTCTGATTCGTCCATGGTCTTTCCGGCTCATCCATAATTCTTTTAGAGCAGCTATAGCCCTCCTTACTCATCCGCAAATAAATTCTCTTGATTTTTAAATAAAATACGATTTCAGAGAATTTTACCGCACTTTTCCCTATTCCCTATGCAAATAGCAGTTAGTTTCTCTAGTTTCTATGATATTTCTCCAAAACAAGAGAATTTTAAGGTCATTTTTCTCTCAAAACAAAGTTTTTAAAAAGTTTGAGAGAATTGACCGCATGGTATTGCATTTTCTCGCTGTTTTCAGACCTGATGAGCGGTAAAATTCTCTTAAAATTGATATTTTCACATTTTCAAGAGAATGTTCCCCTGTCCATTTATCCTCCGCGCGTAACCTGTTTATTTTATATAATGCCCTGTCTGCCCAGCCTCTATGTGCGGTCTGCTTCCCTGACCCATTGATGCCCAATATATTACAAAAAGTAGCGACAAATTTTCAAATTGAAATCTTTACCGCTGCTTGCCCAGCTGATTGCTGATTTGCTTCCATGCACGCCCTCCACGCGTGACTTGCTTATTCATGCGCCATCTATTTGTTCCACGTATGCCGCCATGCATATCGTATTTATTTCATGCGCATCCGCCGCATACGACCTACTCGCCCCTATCCGCCAGCGACCTGGACTCCTTCATCTTCATCACGAGAGGGACTTGCAGCCCGTTGAGGATAACGATCCCGATCATCGGGATCACGACCGAGCCGGACAATCCGCCCAAGGCTTCAAAGAGGAATACGAACAGCGTTCCCGAAATCTGCCCCATCAGCAAGATCAGTCCCAGGGACGTCCCCTCCTGTGCCGGATAAGCCACCTCCGAGCCATGCTGGAACAAAATCGGTGCAACACCCATGATCGAGAACCCGCAGACAGCGGCAATCACCACTAAAATTATGTACCCTTGGACAAAAGTAAACGCCAGATAAAGCGGAACCAAAAGCGTTACCGCCGCTAGCAGGAACGGAATCCGTCTTCCTGCCTTATCAGAAATGATCGGCAGCACGACAGCACCGACCACGCCCGCCACGACAAAAGCCGCGCCGATGATGCCAGCTTCCGCCGACGTAATGCCGCGTGGCATCAGGATGCTTTCGATCAGCGTTAAAATAGTATTAAATATTCCGATGGAAACAAATGCTGCCAGCAGCGCAAGCCTGTAAGCCTTATTCTGAAACAGCGATGCGATCGCAGAAAAGCTGAAATCCTCCTTTTCTGCTAAAGGGCCTGGAGGTGCAATTTTCGGTTTTTCCCGCGTCAAAAGAATCGCAATCACGGCAGCAACAATTCCCACTGCGGCAAACACCCGCAGCATTGCGGAAATCCCCACGGATTCGGCTAAAATCGGCGAAAGCACCATCGGAATGGCAAATCCAAGGTATTGTGCCATAGTCAGAATGCCGTCCGCAGTCGCCCGCTCCTCAAACGGAAACCAATTTGCCGCCACCTTCGTCGTCACATTGAGCAGAAACGGCTGCCCGGCTGCCACCAGAAACTGCGATATGGTAATCAGCAAAAAGGAATCCGAAAATGCCGCCCTGGTAAACCCGAAAATTCCCGTCAAAAGACCGCCTATGATCAGCGATACCCGGAATCCAAACCGATCGATCACATACGATGCCGGGATACAGCAAATGATAAACATGATCATGTAGCTGGTTGCCAGCATATTTACGGCAAAGTTGCTGACACCGTAAGATGCTTCCACGACGCTTGCGATCGGGGAAAAAGTAAGCCACATCATCTCCGTTGCGATCACGACGGGGACTGTTGCAAAGAGTACGACCCACCGATAAGGCGATACGTTCTTATCTCTCATTTCACATACTCCTTTCTCTCAACCGATGAAAACTCTTTCTATTATTCTTATAAAGATCCTGGAAAATTTCAAATAACGCCTGATACTGCTCTGTGTGTTTTCTGCGCGGCGTGTAAGAAGCGGAAGCCGGAATGCGTTCCCGCACTTCGGCCAGGTCGTCAAACAGACCCAGCCCTACCGCCATGATTGCTGCCGCTCCGACCGAGCCTGCATTCTGCGGTTCATCGACCGTTTCCACCGTCTTATCCAGCACATCAGCAAGGATCTGGCAGGTCAGGCCGGACAATGCGCCGCCGCCCACAAAACGAATCACATCAGAAGACGGCGTCAGCTTTTCCATCGCGCTCATCTGCCATTTCAAATGCATACAAACACCCTCTATCACCGCATGCACCATGTCAAGCGCTGTCGTTTCGATCCCCAGACCGAAAAACATTCCCCTGGCATCCGCATCCTCAAACGGATTTCTGTTCCCATGAAGCCAAGGGGTAAAAATCACGCCATTGCTGCCCGCCGGCACATCCTGGATACGCTCCATGATAAAGCTGTACACATTCTTCTTATTGCTTTCGATATCTGCCGCAAAACGCTTCTCGCCAAAAATCCCCATTTCATCCAGCCCGATATGATCCCTGGCCCATTCAAGGCACTTTCCAGCCGTTTCCAGCTCCGCAAAACAATTAAAGCTTTTCGGATCAGCGCCCACGATAGATGCGATCATCGAACCGACATCCAGCTTCTGCTTCTCAACGACCGTGCAGACCCAGCCCGAAGTTCCCATATACACATGGGTATCCCCAGGGCTAGCCGCCCCTGCACCGACACCGATCAGCGAAGCATCACCGCCGCCCGAAAATACCGGCGTTCCTTCCGCAAGCCCCAGTTCAGAAGCCGCCTCCGCAGTGATCCCGCCCACAGCATCGCTGCTCAATACGATTTCCGGCAGATGCTCCATGTCCACCTCCATCATGCGGCACAGCGTTTCGCTAAAGCAGTTTCGTCCCCGCCTCGTATCGTAGAGCAACGTGGAAAACGCACTGTCGCGGGACATGGTAAACTTTCCGCTCGCCTTATACACCAAAAAATCCTTTACATCGAGCCACTTATGTATACGGGAAAAAACCTCCGGCTCATTGTCCGCCACCCAGCGGTATTTAAAGACGGGATCTTTGACGCTCCCCGAAACAGCGCCGCTGATCTGCAAAGAACGCAGCAGCCGCCGCGCATTCATCCCTGCGATTTTAAACCCTTTATGCATCAGCTTATCGATCTGCGCTTTGCCCCGGTTATCCATGTAGCTCATTGCCCTGCGCACGGGATTGCCTGCCGCATCTACCAAAACCACCGCCTGCATCTGTGCGCAAAAAGAAATTCCCATGATTTCTTCCTTGGCGATGCCCGTCTCTTGCAGCAGCTTCTCTGTCGTCACGCACATCGCCTCCCACCACTGATCCGGGTCTTGCTCCACGCCGCCGTTATCCAGCACATAGAGATCATAATTCTGCATCTGCCCTGCAACCAGCTCGATCGGCTGGTCTTTATCCATGCGAAACAGGCAGCTTTTCAACCCCGTCGTTCCTACATCATAGGCGATTACATACATCGGCCGCCTCCTATTCTTCCCGCTTCGAATACTTCTTTAAATAGAACTGCCGCATCAACAGGCTTTCCCAGCGGCTAAGCGGCTTCTCACCAATGGCGGCAAGCGCCGCCCGGCAGTTTTTCTCGATGACGATGGAAAGCGCCTCGCAATCACTTTTCTTCTCTGCCGCACAAAGCGCTCCCCTGCCCTTTACGAGAAGCGGATTTCCCGTATCAATCGCAAGCTGTATCAGCAATGCGTTTTCTTCTACCACTTCCATGCCCGTTCCCACAAGCTGCGCGAAATCGTCGAGATATGGCTTGAGTTCCGACCTTGCCTCCATGTATTTGAGGATCACCGGGCTGCTGTTCCAAAGCCCGCCATATTGCTCCGCCAGCTCCTGCTCCATCGCAAGAGCCGCACTGCAAGACGCAGTAGAAGAAACATCCATGCTGCGAGCCGCATCGCAAGGCGCAGCGGGCGATGCTTCCACGCCGAGATCCGCCAGATACCGCCCGCAAGCGTCTTCCAGCGTATGCGCGATTTCAAAAGCTTCATCGTAATCGCGCCCGTAACATACCGCGCCGTGGTTTTTCATGATCACCGCTTTATGATCGGTCTCTTTGACCGCGGCGGCCGTATTGCGGCAAAGCCGCTTTGTCCCCGGAAGCCCATAGTCTGCGCAGAGGACATAGCCTCCCAGCCCTGGATATTCCCGATCCAGTTTAATGCGGGAAAGACCCATGGCCGAAACTGCCGACGCATTGCTCTGATGAGTGTGAATCACGAAATTAACATCGTCCTTGATCCGGTAAATTTCCCTGTGAACCTTTTTTTCCGAGGATGGCTTCACACCGTTTTTATCATAGCTTAAATCATCGATCTTTACTTCGATGACCTCTTCCGGCGTAAGCGTCATATAATTGCGCCCGCTGGCAGTGATGACAAAATGCGCTCTGTCCGTCCTGCAACTGACATTCCCCCATGTCCTGGCAATCAACCCCGACTCAGCCAATGCCTTTCCAGCCTTGATCACCTGATTCTTTGCATCTAATATCTCCATCGCACTCTCCTACTATTCTTTCCTGTTCGCCTGTTTTCCCGTTTTCCGGCCAATACATTAACAATTCAATCCCTGCCCTACTTGATCCGTTCTACATTCGACAAAACCTTATCAAAACACACAAGGACATCATCGAT
>CAJUEB010000040.1 GCA_910585135.1 uncultured Eubacteriales bacterium | reverse complement strand
GTTCTTCATCAATTACCAGAAGCCCCAAATCCTTAAATTCGATATCCTTCGAAAGCAGCCTGTGGGTGGCGATGATCAAATCGACGCTGCCCTTTTTCAAGCCTTCCAGGATTTTATTTTGCTGCGCAGCACTTCGAAAGCGGGACAGCATCTCCACCTTAAACGGAAACTTCTCAAACCGATCCTTTAACGTATAATAATGCTGGTTCGCCAATAGCGTCGTCGGCACTAAAACAGCAGCCTGTTTGCCATCGGCAACGCACTTGAACAGCGCCCTGGCAGCGACCTCCGTCTTTCCAAAGCCCACATCCCCGCAAAGCAGCCGGTCCATGGGAACGTCCCGCTCCATGTCCCGCTTGATCTCCTCAATACACCTTAGCTGGTCATCGGTTTCCGTATAAGGAAAGCTGTCTTCAAACTCTTTCTGCCAAACGGTATCCGCCGAAAAAGCGAAACCCTTCGTATGCATCCTGACAGCGGAGATCCTGATCAGCTCGTCGGCCATATCGTTGATCGCGGCACGAGCCTTGTTTTTCGTCTGCTTCCATTCGCTGCCCGAAAGCTTGTTGAGCCTAGGCGTAATACCGTCCCCGCCGACGTATTTCTGCAATATATTTAGCTGGTCGATCGGAATGTACAGAGAATCCGCTCCGGCATACTTCACTTTCAGGTAGTCCTTCTTCACTCCCTGGACGGTAAGCTGCTCAATCCCCGTAAACTTCCCAATACCGTGGCTTTCGTGAACCACATAATCGCCCGCCTGCACATCGGCAAAGCTCTTGATCTTCTGCCCTGCGGCGGACTTTTTCTTGCGGCGGCTTTTCCGGCTGCCGCTGAAAATATCGCCCTCCCATATGTAGCAGATCTTATGGTCGGTAAATTCCATTCCGGCAGTCAGCACGCCTTGCCTGAGGCTGACCTTACCGCCAAGATCGGCATGTTCGAGAAACTCTTCCATGCTTTTTAACCGCGCAGGTCCGCTGCACACGATCGTCACGCGAAAGCCCCTGCGGATATAGCTGTGCAGATCGCCCTTCAAAAGATCCATCTTGCCGTTGTAAGCGGGCGTCTGTCTGCAATTGACCGTAATCAGCTGCGTTAAAAACGGCGCATTTTTGATCGTACTGACAAACGGTGTAAAAATATATCCTTCTTGCTCATAGAGGGTGAAATAGTCCCGCTGACCGGACATCGCGGCAAAATCCGCGCCGATACCCTTTCCCGCTTCAAGGATTGCCGCGATATCATCTGCCCGTTCCTTTTCATAGCCCTCCAGCGTCTCCAAAATGCGCGCCGGATCATCGATGAAAAGCTGCGGGTGATCCATATACTCCCAAAGATATGCGGTTTCATCATAAAAGTAACCCAGGAACTTTTCCATATACTGAAGGTTCATCATGTTGTCCGCATAATCCATAAGCTGCGCCTGGCGCTGTTTCAGGTTTTGCACGATCTCGCCGCTGTCCTCTTTTTTGCCCAGCTTCTTGATCTGCTTGTCGTATGCCGCCTTGATGTTGTGCTTTGCCTTTTCAAAGATCACATCGTCCTTGGCAAGCTGCGTACACTGGCAGACCGTGATCGATTTCAGCTCCGTATGGGAACGCTGTGTATCAAGGTCAAATGTCCTGATCGAATCCACTTCCGTATCGAATAATTCCACTCTATAAGGCAGATCGGCATCGGGCGTAAAGATATCGATGATACCACCCCGAATGCTGTATTCACCGCGGTTTTCCACCATAAAAACACGTTCATAGCCCATGAAGGAAAGACGTTCCTGAACGTCTTTAAAGTCTATATCATGTCCCCGCACAAGCGTCAGTACATTTTCTTCGAACACCTCTTTTGGCGGCAGCTTCCTGATCGCCCCTGTAACAGGAGCGACCACAGTGCAGTCCCCGCCTCTTGCCGCCGCCTTTAACACCTTCATCCGCTCCAAAAGGTCATCATTGCTTCTGGCTTCAAACTGAATCACCTGCTCCTCATCCTGGGGCAGGAGATAAAGATTTTGGACACCAAAAAAAGAAAGGTCTGCCGCCAATCGCTTCGCTCTGTTAAACGTTGAAACCACAATCAGGCTCTGACCTTTTTTCTCTTTGATAAGCTCTGCTATAATCGGCGCAATACGTCCTTCCGCAGCGCCCGTAATGTTAATCATTCCCTTGCTGCTCACTGAACTCCTCTCCCGCAGGCTTCGCCTTTTTATTATATTCATTCATCGCCTTATCAATGCCCTTTTCTAAAATACACATGATACTGTCCGCTGCCTGTTCCACTGCCTCGGAAATAAGCTGCTGCTGCCCGCCTGTAACCTTCCCCAACACGAAATCCTTCCAGTCGAGGCCGCCGCTTTTGCCGATGCCGACGCGCACCCGCGGAAAATCCTGCGAGCCAATCTGCTCAATGACAGATTTCATGCCGTTATGGCTGCCCGCACTGCCCTTTTTTCGGATGCGCAAAGTGCCTGCCGCCAAATCAAAATCATCATAGATCACGATCAAGTTTTGCGGCTCGGCATGATAATAACGCAGTACTTCCCCCAGTGATTCCCCGCTCAGGTTCATATAGGTCTGCGGCTTGACCAAAAGGACTTTCTGGCCGGAGATGAAGCCATCTCCGACCAACGCCCTGTGCTTTAGTTTATTTACTTTAATATCGTTTTTGCTGGCAAGCCTGTCGATCACGAGAAAACCCATATTATGGCGGGTGTTCTCGTATTTTTTTCCCGGATTGCCCAGCCCCGCAATAATAAACATAACGGCAAATCACCTTTCTGTCCGCCCTTACCATGTGTCAAGACGATATCCGCCAAAAGCGCGGCGAACCGCTAATCAAACAGCTTGCTGATCGAGCCATTCGTAAAAATCCGTGTCATCGCTTCTGCAAACAGCGGCGCTACGGAAAGAACCTTCATCTTATCGATTTTCTTTTCCGCTGGAATCGGCAGCGTGTTGAGCAAAACCAGCTCTTCGATAGCCGAATCCTGAATGCGTTCAATCGCAGGACCCGAAAGCACCCCGTGCGTAGAGCAGGCTTTTACGCTCACCGCGCCAAGATCTTTTAACGCATTGGCCGCATTGGTGATCGTCCCTGCCGTATCGATCATATCATCGATCAGGATGCAATTCTTGCCCTCGATATCCCCGATGATATTCATGATTTCACTCTTGTTCGGCTCTGGCCTTCTTTTGTCTACGATCGCGATCGGCGCGTTCAAAAGCTCCGCCATGTTCCTCGCTCTCGTCACGCTGCCATGGTCAGGAGAAACGACCACGATATTATCAATGTTTTCAGAAGCAAAATATTTCGACAGGATCGGCATACCGATGAGATGGTCAACCGGAATATCGAAATAGCCTTGTATTTGCGCTGCATGAAGATCCATGGTCACAACCCTGTCTGCGCCTGCCGCCACCAGAAGGTCAGCGACCAGCTTCGCTGTGATCGGATCTCTCGCCTTGGCCTTGCGATCTTGCCTTGCATATCCATAATAAGGGATTACGGCATTGATCCTTCCTGCCGAGGCTCTCTTCATGGCGTCTATCATGATCAGCAGCTCCATCAGGTTGTCGTTCACCGGGCTGCACGTTGACTGCACGATATAACAGTCAATTCCCCTTACCGTCTCCCAGAGATTTACCGAAATTTCCCCGTCGCTGAATTTGTTTACCGTTGCCCTGCCCAAAGGCTTTCCCATGATGGAAGCGATTTCCTCCGCCAGTTCCAGATGAGAATTTCCCGCAAACACCTTGTAGTCTGAAAATACGCTGTTTTTCATTTGTTTCTCCTACCTCTTCCTTTCTCGCTTCGTTTGATTACTATTTCTTTAAGATGCCCCTCTTCTCTACCCAGCCTTCCAGGGATTTTCCCCTGGCCCTGGCCACGTAAAGGGCACCATCAGGTACATCCTTTGTGATCGTACTGCCTGCCGCCACGTAAGCGTTTTTCCCCACGTGTACAGGCGAAATCAGATTAACATTGCAGCCTACAAAAGCCCCATCCTCAACGACCGAACGGTACTTCTTGCTTCCATCGTAATTGACAAATACGACGCCGCAGCCCAGATTGACCCGCTCGCCGACGTCGGAATCACCCACATATGTAAGGTGCGACGCCTTCGCGCCGTCGCCCATGCTGGAATTTTTGATTTCCACAAAGTCTCCCACCTTGCAGTGATTCCCGATCTTGCTGCCCGGCCGCAGGTAAGCAAAAGGACCTACCGTCGTTTCATCCCCCACCCGGCTCTCCAGGATCACCGAACTCTGAACGGATGTTCCATTGCCGATGGTTGAATCCTTGATCCTGGTATTCTGGCCGATCACGCAATCTTCTCCTATGCACACATCGCCTTCGAGGACAACGCACGGATAGATGGTCGTTCCTTTGCCGATGCGCACGCCTTCATCGATATAAGCCATTTTGATGTCGATAAAATGAACGCCCTGCTCCATATAAGCCAAATTCCGCTCGAGCCTGGCTCTTTCCAATGCTTCGTATTCCTGAATGTTCATGCTGCCCTCCTAAAACCTTCTATCCTTTTCTAAAATCATTTCCCCAGCTTTGTAGATATCGCCGGCTCCCATGGTGATGACCAGATCACCAGCTTCCGCATTGTGATATACAAAATTGGCGATTTCATCGAAATCCTTGAAGAAATACACATCCTTGGACGGATCTGCTTCCTTGATCTTATTCATCAGGGTCTTCGAGCTGATCTTATAGATATTCTTCTCCCGCGCCGCATAGATCTCCGCCAACACGATCTTATCCGCATCCGCAAAGGCCGTGGCAAAATCATCCAGGAGCGCCATCGTCCTGGTATAGGTATGCGGCTGGAACAAGCACCATAAATTATTGTGCTTCATATTCCGCACCGCAGAAAGCGTCGCCTTGATCTCCGTCGGGTGATGCGCATAATCATCCACGATCTTGATCCCGCTCATGGTTTTGCCAAGCACATCGAACCGCCGCTGCGTTCCGGTATACTGCTCCAGCGTAGCGATGATTTTTTCAGTCTCAACACCCAGGATATGACAGCAAGCAAAAGCAGAAAGCGCATTGAGGATATTATGCTCGCCCGGTATGGACAGTTTGATCTCACAAAGCGCCCTGCCCCCATGGTTCACCGTAAATGACGGCATGCCTTCCGTATCAAAATCGATATCGGAAGCGTAATAATCGCAGCTTTCGGAAAGACCGAACGTAACTGCATTCGGCAGGTTCTCAATCACGCGCTTGACAAACGGGTTGGCATCATAGGCGATGACCGCCCCGTCTTCTGGCACTAATTTCGCGAACTTATCAAAAGAGCTGGCGATATGCTCCACATCCTTAAAATAATCCAGATGATCCGAATCGATATTGAGGATGATCTCAATCTTTGGCTTCAGGCTGAGGAAGCTGTCCATATACTCACAGGCTTCGGTGACAAAATACCTGTTGTTGCCGACATAGACGTTTCCGTTGATCTGCGAAAGATTCCCGCCTACCAAAATTGTCGGCTCTTTTCCCGCATCCTTTAAAATTAAAGAAACCATAGAGGTCGTAGTCGTTTTTCCGTGTGTCCCGGAAATCGCAATGCTGTTTTCATACTCGTCCATCAGCGCACCCAGCGCCTGCGCCCTTGTAATGGTAGGAATCCCCAGCTCCTGCGCCCTTGCAAGCTCTGGATTATCATATCCTACTGCCGCCGAATAAACGACCAGATCAACATTTTCTACATTTTTCGCTCTATGGCCTAAAAATATATCAGCTCCGTCCTTCATGAGCTTTTCCGTCATTTCACTTTCCCTCATATCAGAGCCGGAAACCTGATAGCCCCTTGACATCAATATCTCCGCTATCGCTGATAATCCAATACCGCCGATTCCGATACAATGTATCTTCTTATAATCAGGTAAATTTACCATTCATATGCCTCCCTAATCACAGATATGTTCAGTATATCATATTCTTTTCTCAATATCTACCCTCTCTATTACGATTGACAAGAACCCTCGATAATATTATGATGTTCCTGTAAATTATCCGTATTATAACGATCCATCCAGCCTGATCTGCGAGGTGTCTATGAAAAGAAGCCATAGGGTAGGCGCAATCTGTCAAATCCTGACGGACGCTCCTGAAAAAATATTCAGTCTCAATTATTTTTGTGAAAAATTCAACGCAGCCAAATCCTCGATAAGCGAAGATATCAACGCAGCCAAAGAAGCGGTACAGATATCGGAAAGCGGTTATATCGAAACCATCTCCGGCGCTTTGGGCGGCGTCAGGTACATTTCCCACATTTCCCGGGAAAAGGCAAAGAGCGTGCAGGAAAGCCTCTGCAAGCAGCTCAAGGAAAAAGACCGCATTTTAGGCGGCGGATTTTTATATACCTCCGATATCATGTACAACCCCGCTACTGTAAAAGGAATGGCGCAGATCTTCGCCCGAAGGTTCAGAAAAGCCGGGGCTGATTACATCGCCACAATCGAAACAAAAGGGATTCCCGTAGCCCTGATGACAGCCCATCTGCTAAACCTTCCAGTCATCGTCGTCCGCAGGGAAACGAAAATATCGGAGGGCGCTACCGTAAGCATCAATTATTTTCCGGGTTCTTCCGAACGCCTTCAAAAAATGTCCATTTCCAAACGAGCAGCAGCGCCCGGCTCAAGCGCGCTGATCATCGATGACTTCATGCGCGGCGGCGGCAGCATCAAAGGGATTGCGGAAATCCTCTCGGAAGTGGAGATACGGGTCGTTGGCACTGGCGTCGCCATCGCTAATATCGAACCGAAGAAGAAAAAAGTCAGTGATTATGTCCCGATTGTCTACCTCGGCAACGTCGATGAAGGCAAAAAATCCGTCGATGCCACCCCCAATTTTCAGATTTTTTAAAATTTACTTGTTTATCTATTTATTCTATTATATAATAGAATAAACCTTATAGAGAATGTGGCACGAAAGGCGGTATCACAGATGAACATTACTGATGTAAGAATTCGAAAGGTAAACGATGAGGGCAAGATGAAGGCGGTTGTTTCAATCACGTTCGATGATGAATTTGTCGTACATGACATTAAGATCATCGAAGGACAAAACGGACTTTTCATCGCAATGCCCAGCAGAAAGATGGGAGAAGGCGATTTTCGTGACATCGCCCACCCGCTGGTATCTGAAACCAGAAACAAAATCAAGGATGCTATTTTCGCAGAATACGAAAAAATCCTGGCACAAAAATCAGTTGGCGAAGGCAATGCGCTCGTTGACTAACACACATGCTATACTTTTTATTCCTATTGCCACGCAAAAAAATGCGTGGCCTTTTCTTGCCACACATTTTCTGTCTTACTTCCAAGGATCAGCATTCTTTTAAAAAACCGTTCAAAAATATAAATACGCCGGCTGCTGCTTGAATTCATCCATATGCTTGCGTGGTTTTCTTTTTCGTTTCATTTCGGTCATAACGACTACTCCTTTGCTTACTTGATATAGCCTTAACACGCTCCATTTAAGCCTTTCCGCAGACTAGCTTTTCAAATACAGATACTACATATTCGGCTATTTTACAATCCTGTTCTTTCGTTCCGCCTCCGATGCCGATTCCACCTGCAATTTTCCCATTCACAAATAAAGGATAACCTCCTGCGACAAGGGTAATGCTGAGCACCAGAGCTTTCCCATATCTGCGGTACACTCTCGGCAAGCCATGTTCATCACTTACTGCAAAACTGATGTCTATGCCAATTTCCCTGCTTTTTCCCTTGCGGCAGCACACAACTTGTCGCATATCTCGTCTGTTAAAATCATTTGAAATACCTCCATAACATTAAAATTTAATACGAAAATATGTTTTTTGTACTGCCCTTAATATATCAGCAAGGTATCTCTTCATGCTTGCCTGTTTCTACAAAAAAATTGCTTATTTCTGCTTTCTTGCCGAATGGCATAGAGGTATCCCTGAAGGGGGATTCTTTAAATGCTTTTGGATATTCAAAATATCCTCTTTGGGAGCAGAGCCGAACATTTTACGATAATCTCTGATAAATTGTGATACGCTTTCATATCCAACCTCGATAGACGCTTCTGTCACATTCTTGTTATCATCCAACATGAGCCGTCTGGCTTCCGTAAGGCGCAGCCGTTTTTGACATTGCAACGGTCCCATTCCTACGGCACTCTTAAATTTTTGATGAAACAAGGATACACTCATATTTCTCTGCTCTGCCAAATTTTCTACGGTAAAAGAATTTCGGAAGTTTTCTTTTATCCAACTGTTTTCCTCATAAATTCTGACGGAATCGCCCTATGTATTCCAGATAATAATTTGTAAACAGATTCTATCACCGCTGCAAAACTCCTTATCTGTACGGTGTGGTTTCTGTGGGTCAAACGTTGATTGCGAATCTATAATTACAACATCATTGCCGGTAACTACAGCACAAGCCCTATGATTCTTCTCAACTTTCATAATATGCATTATCGCCTCACGCCTCCCATAAAGAATTCATATGCGATGTCAGCAACGATTGCCGGTGAACTCGGTGCATCACTAATCGAATGCCCTTCATCCGGAACGATTACAATTGGATAACCATGTTTTTCTGCAAATGCTTTTGTTGTATGTACAGGAACTACTGAATCCGTTTCCCCATGTACAAACGAAAGTTCAACATGATCAGGCAGCTCTTCGTTATAAATATCAATCATGCTATTTGCTTTCAATTCTTCTAAAAACTCTTTCAGAAATCTGACATTCTGACCATCTACCATTGCATCTATGTATCCTTGCATATTTAGAAATTTGATTGTTTCAGGATCCGGTTCTGCATGAACATCACCGACTATCATTTGTGGAAATATAACAGCCGCACAGCGCATAAAAGCTTTGCGGCCTGAGTTTAATTTTCTTGCAAGATAAATCCCGAGCACATAACCGCCAAAACTTGACCCGAAATAGCATATTTCAACATCGGGATAATTTTCTACGAGATACCTTTCAACAGCAGCCAGACTGCCGAGACAATTTTTCAGCAACAGGCTTTCATTCGCAGCTTCCTCGGTTCCATGCCCCGGCTGATCATAAGCAACCACCCCTATACCTTTTTCTGCAAAATATTTCATCATATATGATGCGTTTTCACTTTCCTTGCTGCTTGAAAGCCCATGTATCAAGAGAATTATTTTCGTACAGTTATCAGGAATGTCTGCAATGCATGGAATACATTCCATATTTTCTTTTTGAATTACAAATTTGACCATGTTATTATATTCCTTTTCCATAAATTCTTAAAAAGATATTATCATAATTTCCCATAACTTGTATACCTACGCAAAGTAGAGTTTTCGATATCTCCCAAGCAATTTATATTATGTAGCATTCTTTTAAAAAACTTATGAGAATAATCCATTGTCCCAAAGCAAAACATCAGGTAAAATATAAAAGACAAATTATATCACAATAATTGAAAGAGAGGTTGTTTATGAAAACAGACAATTTAAATGAAGAAGCCCCAGGTAGTATTAATGAAAGCAGCGATATCGATACTGCCAGCATAAAAGCCGAAAGAACCATTCTGAATCTATCGATGGCTGGCTGCGTACTCTTCATTATCGCTGAAGTCCTGTGTGCAGTACTGACCCATTCAATCGCGATTCTGATAGACTGCGTCTATGACGGGGCGCAGCTGATCATGGTAGGACCATTTCTCATATTAGTACCGCTGCTGTATAAACCGACCACACAAAAACGGCCTTACGGGTACGCACAGGTCGAATCGCTGTTCATCTTGATAAAATATCTTGTGCTTTTGGCAATCGAAATAATCCTTGTCAAAGAAAGCATCGTGACGATCATCGAAGGCGGTAACGAAGTTGACTCCACCTTCATCGGCATCTTCGAGCTTTGCATATCGGCAACCTGCTTGCTCATGTTCATTCTTTTAAAAAGCCGTTCCAAAAATGTAAATACGCCGGCAGTAAAGGCGGAGCTTTTTATCTGGAAGCTCGACGTTTTGAGTACGCTGGGCGTGAGTGCAAGCTTTTTTGTCAATGCCCTGATCGGAAAGACATCCCTTTCCTGGATATGCGCATATGTTGACCCTGGGATTGCAATATTCATGTCGGTCATCCTCGCCAAAGAACCGATCGAAATGATTATAGAATCAGGACGAAACCTGATCCTGTTCGCACCGAAGGAAGAGCTTGTCAAAAACATCGAAAAAATCTGCCGCCAAAAATGCAGCGCCTATGAAAGCGAAGTCACCTTCATAGATATCATCAAGACAGGGAGGATGCTCTGGATAGAAGTATACTTTGACACCAACAAAGAATTCATCGATGTCGCTAAGCTCAAAGCGCTTGACCTTGAGCTTGAACAAACCCTGGAAAACGAATTCGGGGATGTATGGCTCGAACTCATTCCTGACGTAGAAGAATTCAGGAATGTAGAGCCAGCCAAAAAGCCCGGGCTCAGGCAGGACCGCATCGCTTATGTTGAAAGCAAGGAAAAGAAAAAATCCGAAAAAAAGCGCAGCGGCAAATAATTTCAAGCTCTGTCCATATTTATTTTATACGAGGCGGGCATCGAAGGGGATGCGCAGAAAAATCCCCATAAAAAAATCCGTAAAAGATTTGTGCAAAACCGCAAAAAGCCATATAATATATCTGTCGCGATAAGTTTGGACAAAGGGAAGACAAAAAGGGACGAGAGAAAACGGGAGGAGAGAGCCAATGCATGAATATCCGATTACACAACAGATCATAAAAATCGCCAGCGAGCATTGCAAGCAGTCAGGCGGCTCTAAGGTCTCCAAAATCAACCTGGTGATCGGGGACTATTCCGGTTACGTGGGAAGCTCCGTCCAAATGTATTTTGACATCATCGCGGAAGACACGATATGCGAAGGCGCGCAGGTGGACATACGGCACATAAAACCGAAACTAAAATGTGCAGACTGCGGCGCGCTTTTCGAAAAACAGCTTCTTTCCTTTGATTGCCCCAAATGCGGCGGACAAGGAGGTCCGACCGACATCGGCAAAGAATTTTACATCGAAAGCATCGAAATCGAATCATAAATTTTACGGAGGTATCATATGCATGACATCAAAAAAATAGACGTAATGGAAGGCGTCCTCGATGAAAACGACCACATCGCAGAACACGTCAGAAATCACATGACCCATCACAACGTCCTGGTCGTAAATGAAATGGGAGCGCCTGGAGCCGGCAAAACAACTACGCTCAAAAACATTATCCGCCATCTCGACACCAAGCCTTACGTGATCGAAGGCGACATCGAATCGGATATCGATACGAAAAACCTCAACGAGCTTGGCATCGAAACGCACCAGATCAACACCCATGGCGCATGCCACCTGGATGCACCTCTGATCGAACACATGACCGGGCATATCGCATTCGAAGAGCCTGGCGTGCTTTTTATTGAAAACATCGGAAATCTGGTCTGCCCTGCCGAATTCAGCATTGGGGAGCATATCATGATGCTGATCTGCACCGTGACCGAAGGCAGCGACAAGCCCTACAAATATCCACTGGCCTTTGAAAAAGCAGATGTCATTCTGCTGAATAAAGTCGATCTGATTCCATATCTGGATTTCGACGAAGAATTCTTTATGAAAGGCATCAGGGCATTGAACAAAGACGTTCCTGTTTTCAAGGTCTCCGGCAAGACAGGCGAAGGCTTCGAGGAGGTAGCGCAGTGGCTGCAAAACAAAGCGAACGAATTAAGCTGTGGGGAATAGTCCAGGGTGTCGGCTTCCGGCCATATGTCGCTAAAACAGCGGCCGCCTTCCAGATGAAAGGGCAGGTACTGAATATAGGAGGATTGGTGGAAATCACCGTGACCGATACGGCGGAGCGGATTTCCGCCTTTTTGCATGCGCTGATAAAAAATAAGCCTGCGCCGTCAGAAATCGTCCACATCAAGCGTGAACCCGTCGAATATCAAAACTTCGATGCCTTTACCATCATCAAAAGCGCAGGAGGCGACGACGAAGCGGCGATGATTCCCGCCGACCTGGCCATCTGCCCAAGCTGCCTCAAAGAGCTTTATGACGAACGCAATCCGCGCTACCAGCATCCTTTTATCAGCTGTATGGTATGCGGCCCGAGGTACACCATCATCGACAAAATCCCTTACGACCGGGAAAACACCTCTATGTCCGACTTTCCGATGTGCAGTTTCTGTAACGGCGAATATACGGATCTTTCCGACAGGCGTTACCATGCCCAGACCATATCCTGCCACGATTGCGGACCCGCCCTCTTATGGAAAGATGCACCTGGCCGATCGGGTGCAAGCTTCATGGAGCAATCCAAGGCATCCTCAAATATCGCCGGCAACGTTTCACAAAATGGCGGCGAATCTGCGCATGCGGTGCGCTCCAGTACAATGCGAAACGATACCCAGCTTACAAATCCCGCGATTTTGGATGCTGCCGCAAATACGCTCAAAAGTGAAGGCGTGATCCTTTTTAAAAGCGTCGGCGGCTATAACCTCGTCGCAGATCCATGCAGCGAAAAAGCTGTCACAGCCCTGCGCCAGATCAAAAACCGCGAGGAAAAACCCTTTGCCGTCATGTTTAAAGATCTGACGCAAATACGGCAGTTCTGTTTTGTCAATGCCGTGGAAGAAAAGCTGCTGGCATCCTCGGCACGCCCGATTTTATTGCTGGAACACCGATTTAATACGGGCAGCCGTCCAAACGCCAAGCATACCACTACAAACAATGCAAACGATGGCAACAACAGAACAAGCGACAACCGTGCAGACGACAACAGCAACATAGCAAACGCCAACTGTGCAGACGACAACAGCAACATAGCAAACGCCAACTGCGCAGACGATCCTGGCTTCACCGAGCTCAACAAAAGCCGCTTCATCGGCTCTTTTTTGCCAAGTTTTGCAGCACAGTACCTTTTGCTTGACCGCATCAGCCCGCTCATCTTTACCAGCGCCAACCTTTCAGACATGCCAATGATCAAAGATGATGACAAAGCCTTTGCCTTATTCGGGCGTACCCCACAAATAGACGGCGTCCTCTATAACGAGCGGAAAATCCGAATCCGCGCAGATGATTCCGTCGCGCGCGTCATAGACGGCCAGCCGCAGATGATAAGGCGCTCCAAAGGATATGCGCCAGTCCCACTTTACGTCAATATCAGATCTGCGCAGGAAAATAACCGCCTGAATACACTGCCTGACCAAATGCGCTGCCCGCCCGGATGCGCTGCCCGCCCGGATGCAGATAACAACGGAAAAACCAGCAAAAAGACCCAGACGGCGCAAACGCTACAAATCTTCGCCGCTGGCAGCCAATTAAAGAATTCCTTTGCCCTTACAAAGGGCAACTTCGTATACATGAGCCAGTTTTTCGGCGATATGGACACTCTGGAAAACCAGCAGATCTACGAAGAAAACACGAAGCGGCTCAAATCCCTCTTTCGCATTACGCCACAGGCAGTTATATGCGATATGCACCCGCTGTACTTCACGACGCAATTTGCAGAAAAATATGCGGCAGAAAACGACCTGCCGTTGATGAAGGTTCAGCATCACCATGCCCATGTGGCTTCCGTCATGGCGGAAAATGATTTACAAGGGAAAGTGATCGGGGTGAGCTTTGACGGTACAGGCTATGGGACAGATGGCAATATCTGGGGCGGAGAATTTTTTCTCTGTGAAGGAGCAGAGGTACAGCGCATCGCGCACTTACAATACGTCGATATGATCGGCGGCGATTCTTCTGTAAAGGATGCCACGCGCTCTGCATTAAGCTATATTTATGCGCATGAAAACAAATATCTTGCTGACGAGGAAAGCCAGCAGATCGCAATAGATCTCTCGGATATCATCGCCTTTGGCAAAGCTCGCCTCCTCGGCCTGCCAACAGCAAAACTAGTCATGTCTGCACTGGATGCAAAAATTAATACGGTAAAAAGCTCCAGCATGGGACGGCTTTTCGACGCTGTTTCCTCTCTTTTGCAGATAAAGGACTACAACGGCTATGAAGGGCAATGTGCGATCATGCTGGAGGATGCCGCTGCCTTTGCGCAGAAACATCCTGGAGAAAAGGAAAACTGCGACCTGGCGTTATCCTTTCATCATAAAATCATCGATATGATCCTGGCGCAGTGCCAGGTCGCCCGGGAAAAATACCATACCAGCCAGGTCGCCCTGACCGGGGGAACGTTTCAGAACAAGATCCTCATGGAAGGCGC
>CAJUEB010000039.1 GCA_910585135.1 uncultured Eubacteriales bacterium | reverse complement strand
ATGCATGCCTGCCCCTCTGCGCCCAGATGCAAAACACACAGATAATTCACTGGACGAAAATGCAACAATATGGTATGATACATACGTAATGATTGTTGAAAGGGCGAAAAAATGATACTATTGGTTTTAGCATTAATATTCGGAGCGGCTGTGGCGATATTTCTGATCGCCAGCATGATTTGGGCAAAGCGCAGGGGAAAAAGCAGCAAATTAATATTGATTTTGAAGTTGATTGTTTTGATTGAGGCGATTGCTTACCTGATCTTGTTCGTGGTGGTGCTGCTAAAGACGATAGCGATGTGATATGGTATATGATGCAAGGCACGGTGTGGTTCTGTAGAAGGAATCACACCGTTTTTGTTATGTGTCATTACGTTTGCGTTCACTTACCGATAATGCTCGGATACCCAAACCTTCGTATACTGGATGAATTCCAGGGTCGCGTTAGAACACTCATCAAGGCTGCGTGTGCCAAGACAGATCGTTCTGTTGACAGGTTCATCGAATTCAAGGCATTTTAGCGGGAAGGGAACGTTTTCCAGCATGAGCCTTGGGAATATGCAGTATCCCAGATTCTGGCTGACCATGGCGAGGACGGCATAATCGTTATCGGTGGTAAAGCTGGTATTTGGACTGGCGTTTTGTTCCTTAAAAAAATCATATAGCTCCGTATGCTGGTCATAAGGCGTGCTGATGAATGGATAGCGGCCAATGTCGGCGATTGGAAACTTTCTCAGTCGGGAGGCAGGATGTTCCGGCGAGAAGACCGCCATCATCGGCTCTTCCAATAGCGGTTCAATATGCAGTGCTTTCTTTACGGGCAGCGTTAAAAATCCGCAATCTGCTTCATGGCTGTACAGTATTTCCTCCGCTTCGTCCCTGCTTTCGCAAAGTGTCAGATCTAAATGAATATCGGGATAATCATCGTGAAAACGGCGGATGATGCTCGGCAGCCAATAGATCATGGTACTGCTCATGGAAAGGATGCGGATCGTGCCGTCCTTGAGGTTTTTTAAATCGTTGACCTTCTCTTTCAGCAGGCGGCATCCATTATTGATCTGTTTCATCAGAGGCAATAAAGCTTTTCCTTCTGTCGTGAGCTGGACGCCGCCATATTCCCGCATGAATAGCTTAACGCCGAGCTCTTCTTCCATGGCATTGATGATATAGCTGATGCCGGCTTGCGTATATCCCAGCGCATCAGCGGCTTTTTTAAAGCTGCCCAATTCAACGACTTTTAAAAAAACGCCCGTATTTTGCTTTTCCATCAGAACCCCTTTCGCTATTTACATACAAGGATTTCTTTTATTTCATATAAAAAACAATCATTTTACTTTATATTCATATGCAATTATAATATAGATAAGAAATTTATGCAAATAAAGCATGGATTTTTTTACCCATAAAGTACAGGCTTCGCCACAGCCTGTACTTCTTCTTTAAATTTGTGAAACGGGAGGAAGCAATGAAATTAGTGATTCTTTACATGGGTATGCTTCTGTGTGGGTATTTCACCGCCAGCAAGGCGAAAGCGCACCGACATCGGTTTGGCTTTGTGCCGAAATTGATTATGGGCGTTGCATATGTGATGGTGCTTGTCATGGGAATGAAGATGGGAATCAATGAACAGGTGACGTCAAACCTGGGGATCATTACCTTGAAAGCGATTGTAATCACCGTGTTTTGTATAAGCGGAAGCATGCTGTCGGTTTTCGCGGTGCGTAAGGGTTTTGGCATGAATCGATATGGCGATGTATGTGCTTGCCGTGCTCAGGAGGATCAAGGGGAAAATTTGTTGGAAGGCGAGGAAGGAAATGAGGAAGAACATGAGAAACCCTCTGAAAGCAGCAATTCCAATTTTAAGAATACGTTGACCATATTGATTCTCGTGGTTTTGGGCATATTGATCGGATATTTTGCTATTGCTCGTTTTGCAGGGGCGTATTTGCCGGTTTTTGACGCCTTCAGCAGTAATTTGATGGTTGTCCTGCTGTGCGGACTTCTTTTTCTGGTAGGGTTTGATTTAGGGTTATCCGGCAGCATCATTGTTAGCATGAAAGGGATGGGAGTCAGAATCATGGCGTTTCCTTTTGCAGCCATAGCAGGTTCATTGGTATTTGGTACTGTATCAGCAATGATCACAGGATTTTCCCTCAAAGAAGGGCTGGCGATCAGCGCGGGGTTTGGCTGGTATACTTATGCGCCTACAGTTATTGCGGATGCAGGAACACAGCATATGATAGCCAGTGCTGCGTCTTTCATGCATAATGTCCTCCGTGAAACATTCGGTCTCGTATCGATTCCAATTATGGCGAAGAAATTCGGTTATATCGAATCGGCGGCGATTCCCGGCGTGTCTGCGATGGATGTGTGCCTGCCGATCGTAGAAAGGTCTTGTAGGCAAGATACCGTGGTGTATTCGTTTGCAATCGGCGTCGTCATGAATATTGGCGCATCCGTCTTCGTTCCGTTCTTTATTAACCTATAAGGGAAATTGATTTCAATTTGATCTCTCCAAAAAACGGATCGGACAGAAACTCCTGAGCATATCTGTCCTGCTAAATTAATTTTGAACATTTTTTATAGTTCCTGTGTTAACTGAATGACATTGATGTCAAATGCGTGGCTTTTGGTATATGAGAAAAGGGGACGCTTCCTTGCGAAGCGCCCCCCTTGAGAGAGTTTTATGTCCTCTTTGAAAGAGGTTTTTATGTTTTTCGGTTTTGATCTTTGCGTAATTTTGTGCAGGATTGGTCTTTCTGTATCGCGCGAAATTGCTTTGCGCTATTTGCTCCAGACCTTTTCCCCTCGGAAGTAAGTCGTTTCTACCTGAAGCGTTTCCAGTTCATCATCCCCAAGCCGCATCATGTTATCTGATAGAATCACGAAATCGGCTGATTTTCCTTCTTCCAGAGAGCCGGTGATGTTTTCCATGAAGCACTGGTAAGCGCCGCCGTAGCAGCAAGCCCCGATCGCTTCGGCAGGCGTACAGCAGTCGCGGCCAGGGTCGTTTGCCGGCTCCAGTTTTTTGTCCTTAAACTGTTCATAATCCGGCTGGTTTTTTGTTACGCTGCGGCTGACAGCGGTTTGTATCCCTAATATCGGCGATGGCGGGATCGTTACCGGAAAGTCCGTTCCGAACGAAACGACACAGCCTGCTTTTAAGAAAGCGCCGATTCGGTATTGGTCAAGCACCCTGTCCATGCCGAGGCTGACGCTTGACATCGTTTCGGCGAGGGAGGCATACTGCGCCCACATCGGCTGCATAGCCGCTACGATTCCCAGCTTGCCCATCCGCGTGATATCCGATTCCTTCACCTGCATGAGATGTGCGATGGTATGCCGCAGATCATGGATCGGGCAGTGTTTGGACGTATATTCGAATGCATCCAGCGCCATCGTCGTCGCTTTGTCGCCCATGCAGTGGAGATGGATCTGAAATCCTGCCTTGCTTAATTTGAGGAAAATATCATTTAATTCTTCCTGCGTCCACTGGGCATAACCGCTGTAATTTTCCGGCATACCGATCGCTTTGAGCCATTCCGATTCAAATGGTTCATGCATACAAAAAGTGAGTCCTGTCCCATCGATAAAGAATTTTACCGTATCGACGTGAAATAAATGATCGACATGATATTTATCTTTCTTGGCAATCATTTCGTCAAACTGCGCCATAGAGCCTGCGGGATCTGCGTAGAAACAGGTTTTTACCCGCATCGTCAGTTCATTTGACTGTGCCAGCTCGTAATATGCCTGCATTCCGTTTTCCCGGTTATAGGCATCGAAGACCATGGTAATGCCCAGCGGGTTTGCAAAGGTGTTCTGGAATGCCTTAATCCCCGCTTTGTATTCTTCGACGGAGTAATCAGCGCCGGGAATCTTGCCCAGTACCATATCGATGGCTGTATTTTCCTGGAACACACCGATCGGGTTTCCCGCGGCATCCCGGTATATTTTCCCATTGCGGGGCTGCGGCGTTTCGCTTGTAATGTCTGCGATCTCAAGCGCTTTTTGATTGACCCAGAGATAGTGGTGGTCGTACGAGCGGAGGATGATCGGAACATCATCCGCAATGCCGGAAAGGTCATGCGCCGTCGGGAATCCTTCGGGGTTGCCCATGAAAATTCCTGGATCCCAGCCAACTCCGCGGATGATGTGTGCGGTTTTGCACAGGCCTTCGCGCAGGCGATTTCTGTATTTTTTGATGGCCTCATTTCTCGCTAGCATCGTTCCGGGCTGCGTGAGCAGGATATCGATATCAAGTACCAGCTCGGTCATGGATGATGCATGGAGGTGGGAATCGGTAAAACCCGGCAATATAGTTTTTCCGTGCAGGTTCACGATTTCAGGCGTATTTTGCGCTTGCAGTTTTTCATCTGCCGCTGTATTTGCGTCGAGCAGGCGGTCAAGGTCTTTTTTGTCGCCCAGGTAGACGATCTCTCCTTCGCGGATGAGCATCGTTTCGTATGTTTTCATTGTATGATTGGCATTGACGGTAACGATGTTGCCGCCGATAAATGCTGTTGATTTTTGCCCGTTCACTTTTGTTACCTCACGCTTCCTGGTTTTCAGGGTTTCCAGGCTTGTATTGTAATTTCTTTGAAGTAGCGAAGAACCTTATGATTGCACAGATGAACAGCACGCCTGCCATGATGAGCCATGGGATCTGGTAAGTGCCGAATTTGACGAGCATCGTGCTTACGCCTAGTGCACCCAGCGCGCCGCCGACACCGATGAACATATTCAGCCAGCTTAACAGCTTGTTCATGGACTTTTCCCCGAAGAGGAAGCTCATGATAACCGGGGAAATGATATTGATGGACGCTACGCCGAATATGTAAAGGCAGCAGAATACGGGAACGCCTAATGCCGGGTTTGTCGTAATCAGGGACAGTCCTACGCATGAGCCTGCGAAACAAAGCGCAGAGCCGAAGGCGGCGACACGCAGCGGCGCTTTGTCCATGATGATGCCGATGACAGGTCCTGTTACGAGCATGATGGTCGAAAGCATCGATACGATGGCCGTTGCTTTTTCAGGCGTATAACCGCCGTATACCATGGTCGGGATTCCATGCTGCAAAACGGAGCTGGAGGCGATAACCGCCAGTGTCGCAGAGAGGAATATTAGCCATGTGATCGGTTTTTTGATCGCATCCCTAAAGTCGATGCCGGAAGCCAGCGAACTCTTCATTTGCATAGCGGCCAGCTCTTCCTCTGTCAGGTCGCCCATTCGTTTCACGCCCTTGTCTTCCGGCGACCACTTGATGAAAAATACGCAGATGATGGCGATCACGATACCGCCGCCAAGCAGATAATAGCCTGCCCTCCAGCCGGAGGTAGTTACGACTCTTTGCAGGATGTTCAGTTCGCCTACGTATACGAGCGTCATTCCTGTCATGAAGATGCTCATCGCCCTGCCCTTTGCTTTTGCCCCAAACCAGTTCGATACCAGAAGCTGGCATGGCGTCATGGTCATAGCCGTAAAGCAGAAGCCTTGTGGGATCGAGAAAATGTAGAACATCGTGATGTTTTTTGCCATGGCGAAGCCGATAAAGGAAACCACGCCGCAGATTCCTGCGATCAGCATGATCTTTTTAATGTTCTGCTTTGTAAAAAAGCGCTGCACGATCAGCAAGGTGATGATGCCGGTGATGGACATGATCGTCAGGTAAAGCGAAAATTCCGGCGGATCAAATGCCATTTCGGTAATGACCGGCAGCATCATGACGCCGGTGGTGGAAACGATGCCGTTGTACACAAGGCCCGTTACGATGGCAGCCAGTACGGCGATGATCCAGCCATAATAAAGCTTGCCGTTTTCGTCTCGCAGTGAGAATGCTTTCATGAGTTGAAACCTCCTTTAAAATAAATCATGGTAATGTGTATAAAGTGCGAATGGCGCGGCCGTAAGATCTGGGTATTTGCCGCTGTGCCAATCTGTTGTTTTCATCATAAAAAAAAGTGCTTCGATTCGAAACACCTTTTATGACTATTTTGCTTACCCCGGTTTCCCATTTTCCAAAAGCCATATGGCACTTTTGGAGTAGTTTTCGTGCAGATATCATTCGTCTGGGTTACGCATTTCCTATGATCCTCAATAATTCGACACGGCTGGTGATTTCCAGCTTTCTGAAAATATTACTAATATGCTTTTTTAGCGTGTTCTTGGAGATAAAAAGCTGGGCACAGATTTCGCTGTCGGTGAAACCCCTGACCCACAGGCGGACGACGTCGCATTCCCTGTCGGTAAGCAGGTATTTGTCCGCTAGTTTTTTGATGGAAAACGCATGGGAATTCTCCGTGCTTTCCAGGCTGCCGTTTAACTTTTCGGAAAAACACTTTTCCCGCCACAGGCGCGTCTGGAGGTGCTGGCGCAGGATGCTGGTAATTTCCATCTCGGTTTCTGTGAAATCGTTTTTAGCCTTGCTCCGGAACAGATTGACAGAGCCGAGCCAATTTTTGTTGACGGAGAGGGGCATCAGCAGGGCATACCTGATATTTTTTGGTTTCCATACGAGCTGGTAATATTCCGTGTTTTCGATATCCGTCGTGATGGCGTAGTCGCTGGAGCGGAATGTCGTATACGTGTCAGGGAAGAGACCCATGAGCGGGATGTAAGGATCGCGCTCTGCGTATTTGTCGATGTAATCGCTCAGGTCTTTCTGTGAGAGACCGATGCCGAGAGGCGAGCCATAAGGGTTTTCATTTTCCTGTATATAGAAGGAAGCATGGTCGAATTCCAGCAAAGCGCTGAGTACAGATAAAAAATGTTTTCTCATTTCAGTCACATCGTCCGTTAAATGGATCATCAATGCAATTTCATTGATCAGATTCCATTGCTTTTCTGTGAGCTTCATCGGTTTCCTCCTTTGTGATGGATTTTTGGCGTATGGGATCGCATTGGTTGCGGGAATGCTGCTTGGCCGCCTGCGTTAGAACCTGTCACTGTAATTGAGTAGATTGCGGATATAGCCAGCCTGTGTTTTTTTATGGCCGCCCATGATGGTAGAATAATAGACGATGGACGCATCAAGGCTGTCCTCCGTGGTACGAACGATGGCGTAAGAGCCGCTGCTGCCGTCCCTGGGGTGCGTGAGGCTGCCGGGATTGATAAAATGTATCCCGTTCGCTTCGTCGATGAGCGCCTGGTGGGTATGCCCGAACAGCACCGCCCGGCATTGATTTTCCATCGCCTTGTACATCAAGTTTGATAATTGGAGCTTGACGTTTTCCATATGGCCATGCGTGAGCAGGAGCTTGCCGTATTCCGTCTCAATGGTTTTAAAATCGCTTTCCGAAAAACTTCCGTCGCAGTTTCCCTTGACGGCGGTTACGGGGACATTTAATTCCCGGGAAAGTGCTTGTGCGTCTCTTAGGTAGTCGCCCGTGTGGACGATCAGGTCGATGTTTTTCAGCTTGGGATAGATATCCCGCACTTTATTTAATTTTCCGTGTGTGTCGCCGATTACAAATATTTTCATAGCTTCAGTTTACCATAATCTGTCTGTCTTGACTAGCCTTTGATTTTACAGTAAAATAAATGAAAAGAATATAGGAGACGCTTTATGCATGAAGAATTATACGAGATGAAGAAAGAACTGGCTGCGATGTTTGCGCGCGACAGGTTGCTGAAATCTGCGGTCAGGGAAGTGAACAAAGTGGATATGATAAGAGGATCGCTGATCGTGCGGACTGCCAAGCATGAAAAGATCAAAATCGAAGAGATTTTGAACGGCGGTGATCTGCAAAAGGATGTCTCCGTGGGTGATTATCTATTTATTCAAAATTTTGGAAATGTGATCAGGGTGGCATATAATTGCCTGGAGATGGGAAATTATCTGGATAAGTATCTGCTCATCAGCGCCTATAAAATACTGTCGCAGGACGAGGACGGGTATTTTCGCAAATCCAATCCCGTTGTCTACGCCTTTAACCATGTCCCGGCGCATTCTTCCGATGTGGAAGCAAAGCTGGATGATGCGATGCGCAGGATATACAGCCCGGAGGCGGGAGACAATGTGATTTTAAAGGCGATGTACGTACATAATAAGCTGATTGACATCTATCCGTTTCAGGAATACAGCGGAGAGCTTGCCATATTTGCCATGAATTATTACCTAATGGAGAACGGTCTTGCGCCGATCAATATGCCGATCGACAGGCAGGATTATTTTACGATCGTGGGCGAGTGCCTCAAGGGACACAGGCAGGAGGAGTTTTACCAGTTCCTCTGCAAGGCTGTATACGATAAGATGCAGGGAACGATCGATGCTTGCAGGGAATATCTGAACAATAACCCGCAAGGGGTTTAACGTGGCGGGCTTGCGTGAGAGGCCGCAAAGAGGAGCAAAAAAAGAAAGAGTGCAGGGGATCGCATCCCTTGCACTCTTTCTTTTTTGAGGAATTATTTGGATGATTCCTGTATGGCACGAAGCTGCTCCTTCACGCTTTCAAAGGAAGTAGAGCCTTTTGATTTCTTGGCCTTGATGCAGCTTCTGACTGCGATTTTTTCATAAATATCTTCTTCGAATTTCTCCGAGAAGGATTTGAATTCTTCCATCGTCATTTCCTCGATGGCAATGCCCTTGCCGATGCAGTGAAGCACGATCCTGCCGATAATTTCGTGACAGTCCCGGAATGGGATGCCCTTGGAAACCAGGTAGTCGGCAGCGTCGGTAGCGTTCATGTAACCGTATTTGGCTGCGCTTTCCATGTTTTCTTTTTGAACCTTCATGGTGAGGATCATTTCGGTGAAGATCCCTAAGGAAGCCTTGAGCGTGTCGGCGGCATCGAATACAGGCAGTTTATCCTCCTGCAAATCCTTGTTGTATGCCAGCGGCAGCCCCTTGCAGATGGTCAGGAGGCTCATCAGGTCGCCGTAGACCCTTCCCGTCTTGCCGCGGATCAGCTCTGCCATATCAGGATTTTTTTTCTGCGGCATGATGCTGCTTCCGGTGGAGTAGGCATCATCCATTTCGATGAAGCTGAATTCTACGGAACTCCAGAGAATCAGCTCCTCACAGAACCGGGACAGGTGCATCATGGCGATGGCACAGCAGTCGATGAATTCAATCGCAAAGTCCCTGTCGGCCACAGCGTCCATGCCGTTAGGCAGGACGCTGGCAAAGCCCAGCTTTTCGGCGAGAAAGTCCCTGTCTGTGTTATATGTAGTGCCTGCCAGGGCGCCGCTTCCGAGCGGAAGCCTGTCGATGCGCGCAAGGCAGTCTGCGAAACGTTCTTTATCGCGGGAAAACATTTGGTAATAGGCCAGCAGGTGGTAAGCCAGCGTGACGGGCTGCGCCCTTTGCAAATGGGTATAGCCTGGCATTACCGTATCGGTATGCTCCTTTGCCAGCTTTTCGAGGGCGTCCATCAGCTCCTGTAAAAGCGTATCGATGGCGGCGGTTTCCTTCTTCATGTAAAGCCTGATGTCTACCGCTACCTGGTCGTTCCTGCTTCTTGCCGTATGAAGCTTTTTGCCGGTATCGCCGATCCGCTCTGTCAGCACGGTTTCGATGTTCATGTGGATATCCTCAGATTCGATGGTAAATTCGATCTTGCCGGCCTCGATATCCGCCAGGATTTCCTTTAGCGTTTTGACGATGAGCTGTGACTCTTCCTCCGTGATAATGCCTTGCTTTCCCAGCATCTGGGCATGGGCGATGCTGCCGGCGATGTCCTCGCGGTACATCCGCTGGTCAAATTCGATGGAGGCATTGAATTCATCAGCCGACGAAGTCGATGCCTTTGAGAACCTTCCTTTCCAAAGCTTCATGTTCCTTAGCTCCTCCTTCAACTGTTTGTTTCTGTATGGCGCGGATCTTGAGCGGCAGCGAGAAGAGGTTGATGAACCCTTCCGCATCGCTCTGGTCGTATACGTCGTCTTTGCTGAATGTAGCGAATTCTTCATTGTAAAGCGAGTAAGGCGACTTCCTTCCTGCCACCGTGGCAGAACCTTTGTAGAGCTTCATTTTTACCGTTCCGGTCACTTGCTTCTGCGTTACGTCCACGAATGCGCTGATAGCTTCGCGCACAGGCGTATACCAGAGTCCGTCATATACGAGCTGGGCGAATTTCTGTGCGACGATGTTCTTATACTGTGTGGTATCCCTGTCTAAAATCAGCTGTTCGAGACCGGTATGTGCGGCAAAGAGGATCGTTCCTCCCGGTGTTTCGTATACGCCCCTGGATTTCATGCCCACGAGGCGGTTTTCGATGATGTCTGCCGTGCCGACGCCGTTTTTGCTTCCCAGCTCATTGAGCTTTGTCAGAAGCTCGATCGGATTCATTTTCTGACCGTTCAGGCCAACGGGGATTCCCTGTTCAAAATCAATATCTACGTATGTGATTTCGTCCGGGGCGTCTTCCGGCGGTACGCTAAGCACGTGGATGGTCTTATAATGCTCATTCCATGGGTTTTCCAATTCGCCGCCTTCGTGGCTGATGTGCCAGATATTTTCGTCACGGCTGTAGATCTTCGCTTCCGTCTGGTTGATCGGAATATTGTGGGATTTCGCATAAGCGATCAGTTCCTCACGGGACTGGAGATCCCAGAACCGCCAAGGTGCGATGATCTTAATGGCGGGATCGAGCGCTTGGATCGTCGTTTCGAAACGAACCTGGTCGTTTCCTTTTCCCGTGCAGCCATGGGCGATATAGAATGCTTCCTCCTTCTGGGCGATCTCCACTAATTTTTTCGCCATTAACGGTCTCGCCATGGAGGTTCCCAGCATATATTGTCCTTCGTATATCGCGCCTGCTTTCAGCGTAGGCCAGATAAAATCGGTGATGAATTCTTCCCGTATATCGACCGTGTATGCCTTGAACGCACCTGTGGCCATCGCTTTCTTTTCAATCGCCTCGAAGTCTTCCTTTTGCCCTGCGTTACAGCACACTGCGATCACGTCATAGTCGTAATTTTCCTTTAGCCATGTCATGATGATGGATGTATCGAGTCCACCGGAATAGGCTAATACTACCTTTTCTTTCGCCATTTTTGTAATCCTCCTGAAAACTGGTGACATCCGTATATGGATGAATATTTATGAATAAATATGTATAACATGTTATTATTATACACCAGAAGATGGCAAATTCAACCCTAAATAGTGAAAAAAATAAATTTTTTATAAGAAATGAAAAATAGGAAGACTTTATATATAAATTATTGTAAAATATAACAATAGAGGTGGTTTCATGAAGATACGTCTGGACGAGCGGCATATCAAGGCGGGCGCTACTGCATTTCTTGTAATTTTATGCAGTATTCTTGTATTTTTTGCCATCTACAGGATCAAGGCGGTCGAGGAAATTCTCGGCATGCTTACCAGGGTGCTGATGCCCTTTATCTATGGTCTGGTGATGGCATATTTGCTATGTCCTGTATATAATTTCACGGTCCGGAATACGTATGTGTTATTGAACCGGGGAAAGCGCAGGTTTCCCCGGTCGCTGACTGTTTCGAAAGCGCTGGGGACGATCGTAGCGGTGATCCTGCTGTTTGTCGTGGTGATCGGCGTGCTGTGGATGATCGTGCCGGGCCTGATCGACAGCATCATCAAAATTATCGAGATGCTGCCTTCGAGCATGAGCGTGTTACAGGACTGGCTGGATGAGAAGCTGATCCATTATCCGCAGGCGCGCGTGATGGCGGATGGGCTGATCGATAACTTCATCGATCATGCGACCGTCTTTGTGACGGAAACTTTGCTTCCGGAATATACCTCGATCGCGATCGGTATTTCCGAAGGCGTCCTGGGCATCCTCAATATCATCAAAAACTTGTTTATTGCGGTGATCATCTGCGCTTATTTTCTCAACAGCAAGGATACCTTCGCCGCCCAGATCAAAAAATTCATCGTCGCCGTATGCAAGGAGGACACTGCGGAAGAAATTATGCAGGGAGCGGCTTTTACCAATCGGACATTTGGCAGCTTCATTAACGGCAAGGTCATCGACTCGGCGATTATCGGCGTGATCTGCTTTGTATGCATGAGCATTTTCGGATGGGAATATACTCTATTGATCAGCTGCATCGTCGCGATCACCAATATCATCCCGTTTTTCGGACCGTTCATCGGCGCTGTTCCTTCGGCTCTCCTGCTTTTGATGGTGGATGTGCATCAATGCCTGTGGTTTCTGGTATTCATCCTTTGCTTGCAGCAGTTTGACGGCAACATCCTCGGACCGAAGATCCTGGGCGAGTCAACGGGGATCGGCAGCTTCTGGGTGCTTTTCGCAGTACTCATCGGGGGCGGATTGTTTGGCTTTATCGGCATGATCGTGGGTATCCCGGTGTTCGTGGTACTGTATGCATATATGTCCCGCGCGGTCAATCGGAAGTTGGAAAAACGCGGATTTTCAACGAATCTATCCGATTATAAAGTTGATAAATACAGGATAAAGCGGGAAAAGAGAGAGCGGCAGAAAAGAGGAAGACAAAAAAGGCGGTAAATGAGATGGGTTTAAAGGAAATTAAAAAACTTCTTAAAAATATATTGGCAGAGGAATTTTTGCTTGAGGATGTACCGATGGCGCAGCACACATCCTTCCGGGCGGGCGGCCATGCGGATATGATGGTCATTGTCCAGGAAACGGAGGACTTGAAGGCTGTTTTGGCGCTTTTGGCGGATGAAAAGTACCGCTATCCGTTTATGGTGCTGGGCAATGGTTCGAACGTACTTGTAAAGGATGGCGGCTACCGGGGCATCATTATCAAGGTGGGAGAAGCATTTAACTATGCGATTCCGACGGAGAACAAGCTTTTGTGCGGTGCGGCAACACCGATGTCGGCAGTTTCCAAGGCGGCGGCCGAGGCCGGGCTTTCTGGCTTTGAATTCGCATCGGGGATTCCGGGCAGTATTGGCGGCGCAGTGTTCATGAACGCCGGAGCGTACGGCGGGGAAATGGCGCATGTGGTTGACAAGGTTCATCTGGTTTCCAGGGACGGCAGCCGGGATTTTTACCTGACGGCGGCGGAACTCCAGATGGGGTACAGGCATACGCTGCTGCATGAGAGCGGAGATATCGTGGTCGATGTGGTGCTTGCACTTTCCGAAGGAAATAAGGATGCGATACGGGCGCAGATCACTGATTTTACGAAGCGGCGTAATGCCAAGCAGCCGGTGAGCTTTCCGAGCGCAGGAAGCTTTTTTAAACGGCCGGAAGGGTATTTCGCGGGCAAGCTGATCGAGGACGCCGGATTAAAGGGACTTACGGTAGGCGGCGCACAGGTGTCGGAGCTTCACAGCGGGTTTATCATCAACAGGGGCGGTGCGACTGCGTCCGATATCCTGCAACTGATGGAAATCGTGCAGGCGAAGGTGTTAGATGAATTTGGGGTAATGTTGGAACCGGAGGTAAGGATAATTGGAGAATAATCTGGAGAGGATAGCAGACAGATATGAGATGGTCTATGATCTGCATACCCATACGACGTATTCCCATGGTAAGGGGAGCGTAGAGGACAATGTAAGACAGGCATTCAATCAGAATATGGAGTTCGTGGCAATTTCGGATCACGGACCGGGACACTTGTTTTACGGCATCAACAGGAACGATCTTTCCAATCTGCGTAATGATGTGGAAAAGATGAATGTAAAATATCCGAAAATGAGCGTCAAGATGAGCGTTGAGGCGAATATCATCAAGGATGGCAATGGGCTTGATATCAGGCCGGAGGAATTCGAAGAATTTGATTTTGTCATCGCTGGGTATCACTATGGATTGTTTGGATGCAGCTGCGTGCGCAACTGGCTTTGGAATAAGGGTTTGAAATGGGGTGAGGATGCGCTGCGGCAGGCTAACACGCAGATGGTGATTAACGCGCTGCGCCAAAATGATATTTCCATCCTCACGCATCCGGGCGATAAAGGTCCTTTTGATATCAAGGCGATCGCTGAGGTTTGCGCCGAGACGGATACGCTGATGGAGATCAATACCTGGCACGGGCATTTGACAGAAGAGGAGATCAAGATCGCCGCACAGGTAGCGGAGGTGGAATTTATCATCAGCAGCGACGCCCATACGCCGGATCGGGTCGGAGATTTTAAGGAAGGCATAGAGCGGGCGGTGCGGGCAGGTCTCGATCTGAAACGTATCGTGAATATCAGGGAAAAGGAGGAAGGATGAAGGCGATCATCATAACAGGACTTTCAGGAGCGGGCAAAACGCAGGCGATCGACTGTTTGGAGGACATGGGGTATTACTGTATCGACAATATGCCGCCTGCGCTGATCAAGAGTTTTATCGACCTGA
>CAJUEB010000038.1 GCA_910585135.1 uncultured Eubacteriales bacterium | reverse complement strand
ATTAAAAAAAAACGCTGTCCAAAAGGGGAATAGAAAGAGTTCATGAAAAATATGAAACTTGATGCAAATGGGATAGAAATTAGAATGATGGGTGATATCACAAATGAGGAAGCTTATATTTCCTTAACCGATATTGCTAAATATCGAAATCCAGATAATGCTTTTATTGTGGTAGCAAACTGGATGCGTAATCATTCTACGATTTCATTTTTGGGTCTATGGTAGCAAATTCATAATCCTGATTTTAAACCTATCGAATTCGATAGGTTTAAAGCGGAATCTGGTGATAATGCATTTACATTAACGCCACAACAATGGATCAAAGCGACGAATGCGATAGGTCTTACATCAAAATCAGGGCGATACGGTGGTACATATGCACATACGGATATTGCTTTTGAATTTGCATCGTGGATTTCACCAGAGTTTAAACTCTACCTTATAAAAGATTATCAACGGGTAAAAAAAGACGAAGCAAAGCGGCTGGCAATAGGATGGGATGCGAAAAGGGAGCTTTCAAAAGTAAATTATCGGATTCATACAGATGCCATAAAGAAATTTCTGATAACACCAACATTGTCTCCACAAGAAATGGCTTATACATATGCATCTGAAGCGGATATTTTGAATATGGCTTTATTCGGAAAAACAGCGGCGGGATGGAGAAGCGAAAAAGGAATAAGTGGAAAGATGCCGAATATCAGAGATTTTGCTTCGGCAGAAGAATTAGTCGTGCTTATTAATTTGGAAGATACGAATGCAGATCTGATAAGAAAAGGATTATCTGCGATTGAACGATTGAAGATATTAAGGGAAAAAGCCTATCGGCAGCTTAAAATCTTGAAAGAAAATCAAGAAACCCTTGATGTGTTGAAACAAAGCCTTATTGAAGATACAGAGCAGACAAAATAATAAAGTGAAATTTGTCAAAGATAGCATCACCGCCTATATGGCGAAACTATATCTTTTTCACCGTCCACTGGATCAATTCAATTTGTCCATCCGTGAGCTTTGCCATTACGGCAAGGCTCTCTTTTTTATTGATCGGTACGGTGAAGGATATGCCGTTTCCGGTATTAAAAATCAGGATATCTCCCAGTATGCTTTCGTATCTGCTTCTATTTTTGGATACGACCACTTGCTGTTTACTGTTTTCGGTAAAGTCCGCTAAAATTTCCGTTGCCACAGTTTCAGCCGTGTAGTATGCGCTGCAATATGTCCTGTTGCTTTCGCTTTTTTCCAAGGTTTCCTCCGTGGAGATAAATGTAATCGCTGCAAACAGCGTAATCAGGAGCGAGACCAAAACCATCAATGCTGCCGGAAAGAGAATCGAAATAAAGGAATTGTTTTCATCTCGTCCCTCATACAGCTTATCCATAAGCATTTCCGATAAAAACGGCTTTCTTCCGGATGCCTGTTTCATTGTATCCCACCTCCCTGTAAAAACTTGAACTCCAAGACGTAAATATCCGTATTGGTATCCGATTCGGAAATTCGTATTTTATAGGCCTTGTATGCAGGAAACGTTTCCATACTTACGGAAGCTTGGTAAACGCTGTCGTTTTCTGCCGCAGGCATCATGTTTTCATCATAAAAGAGAAAGAGCGAATCATCGGATGTCCGGTAATGCTTGTAATTCCTTAAATATTGTACGGCCAAAGCAAAATCGCCATTAGACGATTTGAGTGTTTCGGCGATGGTGGTAGCCTCGGAAACGGCCTCTTCTAATATGTATGCCTGGTCGGCTTGCCTGTTTGCGGTGACAAAAAGATTGACAGACAGTGCGATAGAGAGAAGCAAAAATACGGCCGCTGTAACGAGCATCACGGTGCGGATCGTCTGAAAGGGAATATCCCGCAGGGATAACTTTCGCAAGGGAGCGTTTTTGGCAGATCGTTTTCTCATCAGACGCCTCCTTCATAATGCGGTAAAAAGAGATTGGTGACACAGGAATCGTCCTCGGAGGTAAGGCGGATTTCCAAGAGATCATCCGCAAGCATAACAAAATCAGCATAGGTTAAGGCTACGATATTTTTGCTTTTGTTTTTCTTCACCGCCGTTCCTTTTTCTACGATAGCCCTCTTTAAAAAACCATCATCGGCAAAAAACCATATTTCAACATTTTCCCCGTTTTGGTAAGTTGTCATTACAAGCGCCGGAGTATCCCCGCCGACGGAGGCGGTTCGTATTGCGCTCCCGTCGCTTCTTCTTATTTCATCGACAATAGACTGCGAAGCATCGGTCAATTTTTGCTTGGAGGTATTCGCGCTGATCGTTTCATAAATGTTGACGCTCAAAGCAGCCGCCACGAGGGAAGCGACCAGAAAAATCAACATGATCAGTATTATGAAAATAAATTTATGGTTCATTAAATTTTTATACATACCAGAAGTATAGCAATTTACCGCCTTTTTTGCAACTAGGGCGAAAAAGGCGGGATGGATTTTTTGTACTTTTAACAAAAGTTTACTCTGGGTCAGCTAAAATTTTCTTAATGAAACCACTTATTTCAATTATTTTCTTTCGCAGGGCGTTTTCCGCTTGCATAAGGATTTCAGTATGCGGTCTGTGGAAGTTGATTTTATCAGTTTTAAAAACTTGGACGATCCCGTAGGCTTCCAGAGGCGGAAGATTTTTCCCAATAGATCCAGTGACAACGATCGCGGGAACGCCGTTTTCCTTGGCAATGGCACTGATGCCAGAAACGGCTTTGCCTTCAAGACTTTGCGTATCAAAGCGGCCTTCCCCGGTGATGACCAAATCAGCATTCTGCAATAGTTTTTTAGCATTGATCAGCTCCAATAGGAGATCAATGCCGCTTATTAATTTGCCGTCTAAGAATGCTACGATGCCTGCGCCCATTGCGCCTGCGGCACCTCCACTTTCTATTTCGCTAACATTAATCCCTAGGCTTTTTTCAATGGTATTAGCAAAATGTTTTAATTGATTGTCCAGTAGTAAAACATCATCTGGCGAAGCGCCTTTTTGCGGAGCAAAGACATAAGCTGCTCCGTTTTCACCGTGCATAGGGTTTGTAACATCGCACATACCGATGCAAGTGATGCCTTTTAATAAAACTTGTGCTTCCTGAGTGTCAATTTTACACACTTCAGCAAGATTACACCCAGTAGGAAGAAAAGCTTTTCCATCTGCGTTAAAGAATTTCGTACCTAGAGCCGCAGCTAAGCCTGCGCCGCCGTCATTGGTACAGCTTCCGCCCAGAGCTAGAATAATTTTTTGGCAATTTCGAGAAAGAGCATCTCTGACGAGAAGCCCCAACCCATAGGTAGTAGTATGCAGCGGATCAGAAAACTCTCGAAAAAGGGAAAACCCTGCTATTTGTGCCGTTTCGATAACAGCGGTATCATCAAAGATCACATAGGAAGCTGTAATATCTTTCATCGCCGCATTTTTTGTTTTGGCTTTTACACATATGGCGTTTTTCATGTTGAGGAAACAATCCAAAGTACCTTCCCCGCCGTCTGCGACGGGGAAGGCCAAAATTTTGACAGAGGGAAGTGTTGTGTCTAACGTTTCTTTGATAATGCTGCAAACCCTTGTTGAAGGAATCGTTCCCTTAAAGGAGTCTGGTAAAATTAGTATTGTTTTCATTGGATTATTTGTCGCCTTTCGCGGGGATGCACCATTGCTGTGTTCCGCGAGGAGTGGTAACGTATTCGGGCCATTTCAAATCCACTGGTGGCTCATAGTCACAAAGCGGTGCAACCCATTTGCTCCCGCCGATTCCGCCGCCAGTCCTTTCGTTGAATTCTTTTCTTGCTGCCTTTAGAATCTCTGGCTTTGTCAGAAGGTCGAGGATAGTCATGCCGATAATCTGTGCGGCATTTATCATAGTTGGGTCAATCATTTCTGGGATTCCGCCTGTTGCTGAGGAAACCCATGCAGGATAGACATAGCCGGAAGGAACTTTCAGAGCTGGTCTTGCGTTGTACATGCGGACAGTTGGAGTCTGCCATGTATAGTCGGCATAATCATCGGAAGTAAAGTATACCTGGTCGGCAGGAAACATTAGGCGCATTTTCTCTTCTGCTTCCTGCGGATCTTGAAGCTGTGAAAGTTCTTCACATAATGGTTTGTCCATCGGTTCAAGCCCTAGGTTCTTTTGAATTTGTCTTGCATATTCTTGTGCTTTTTCGCTATATTGCGGTGCGCCTGCAATTTTGAAATTTTCAAAGGTCGCTGCCGCAAGCGTGTGATTTGGCAGCCCCTGTCTCGATTTGCTGACCCATGTTTTCTCCCATGTACAACCGCACATTTTCGCAATAGAGGCTGCATTGCGATCTAGGATTTCGGTTGCCTTATCTGCGGTTTCAGGATCTTGTACGCGCATGACGATTAAGATTTGTCCTAGCCTTGGGCACTGATTATCTGACGTCGCCTGGCCTAAGGTGAGAATCGTTTCGTTGATGCATCCGCCGATAGTAGTGGGAACGAGATGCTCTTTGAATTTTTTTGTCATATTGTGCATTTCGATTACGGCTTCTGTTGCGCCTGGACATCTGACAGATGCTTGCGCTGGCGTTACGGCCCATGCTGCTGCATCCAGCACAGAGCCGCTTTTGTGTTCCGCCCTCATCCACGTTTCGGGTGCATCGCACCGGAAGGTATAGACAATGCTATAGGCTGCACCAACATGAGTATCCCAGATTGTTGTATTGGCTAGGGTAAGCGTGAAAAAAGGATGGTAAGAAATAGCGGCATCCATGTCGTCATAGTAACCTTTTGCAGCATGGATCGGTTTTGCACCGCGTACTTTTTCCGCAGGTTCGCCCATCAATTTTAGCCTTCCTGGAATGTTGTACTTTTGCATTGCCGCCTTTGCCGCAAGAAAGCCAGACAGAGAGCCAATTCCCAGCGCTGAATGGGGGTCTGTATGTCCTGCGGCATATTCGCTCATTCCATCACGAGGTCTTTTTTTCGTGTCCGCTGCTTGGCAGTTTTCAGGCGTTGCATCGTATTCCGCATATCCGCCGATGGTCGGACCTTTGTCGTTTGACCAAGTAGCACAGAAAGCTGTTGGCATTCCGCCACTCCCCGCTTCAACCTCCCAGCCATCGTTCCTGAGAAAATTCACATACCACTCCGCTGACCGGTATTCGCGCCATGCAGGCTCTGCGAAATTCCATATAATTTGATGCCATCGGGAAATATCATCTTTCTTTTTTTCCGCCCAGTCCATAATAAATTGCTTTTTCTCGTCCATCGTTTTCTCCTTTCGAGGTATTGTCTTGAAAATAGAATGATAGTAAAATTAACGTATGTTATAGCGCATCGGGCTCATAATGTCAAGTATCTAGCGTTGGATGCAAATACCTGCGCGCTGTAAACATTAAATGCAAGATGTATGCCATAAGGATATGAAACGGCGGAAAATGAGGGTTTGTGGATATGATCGACAACAAAGTAAAAGTACAGATTTTAAAAAATCTTGGCTGCTATGCGATTTTAATTACGGATGGCAGGGGAATTGTTACCTATGTAGAACAGGATTATTTTTATTCCGTGTGGGGTCTCAAAGAAGGCGATTTGCTGGGAAAGTCAGCCTATTTGTTAGATGAGAAGCAGGTTATCAAACCGGTTTTAGCCATTGGCGTTATGGAGACGGGGCATGCGGTCACGGAAGTTTCGGCAGTCCGGGGAAATTACGATATCGTAGGGGAGGCTTTCCCAATTTATGATGAAGCAGGCGAGATTTGCGAGGTAATTTCGTATACTAGGGATATTGCTTCAGAACGGGAGATACATGAAAAATATAGAAAACTTTTGGCAGAAGTACGGATGGAGCGGGCGCAATGCGACGATCTTGCTGCGGATAACGATTATAATGTTCTTAAAAACGGCATTTTTTCATATAATAGGGAATTTCGGCAAACCATTGAAAGAATCGAGAAAATGGCCTCTTACGATATTACGCTACTTTTTACTGGCGGGACGGGTTGCGGAAAGACGACCTTTGCCAAAAAGGTTCATGCGCTCAGCGGGCTGAAAGGAAATTTTGTGAGCTTAAACTGCGGCGCAATTCCAGAAAACCTTTTTGAATCGGAATTATATGGATATGAAAAAGGTGCGTTCACGGGAGCAGAAAAAGCCGGACGCAAGGGTCTTGCGGAAGCTGCGGAAAATGGAACACTTTTACTGGATGAAATCTCTGAATTGCCTATATCTCAACAAGTAAAACTGCTTGATTTTTTGGAGGAAAGAAAAATCAGGCGTGTTGGCGGAAACGCGCCTATCGCCGTGAACTGTCGTGTCATTGCTGCGACGAATAAAGATCTGGCGGATTTAGTTGCAAAAGGAAAGTTCAGGGAGGATCTGTACTTCCGACTAAATGTCATGGCTTTCGAAATTCCTGGTCTTTCGGAGCGGCGGGAGGACATTGTTCCCATAGCAAAATATATGCTTCGCAGGTTTAACCATAAATATGGTCGTAAGTTTACGTTTAGCCAGGACGTTTTGAAAACGTTGCAGGCGTATGAATGGCCAGGCAATCTGCGTGAACTGGAAAACGCTATTCACAGTATGGCGCTCACTTCGCGGACGGAGTTTTTAAAAAGGGATGCGTTGCCATTTTCTATTTTGAAAGCTTCCTGCGCAGACGAGGGTGTTACCGGCACATCAGCCTTGCAATATAATGGCAACGAGGAATATCAGGAGCTTTTCCAACGTTTTGAGCGTGAGCTTTTTAATCTCTGTTATCAAAAATATGGTTCTTCGGTAAAAGTAGCAAAGGCACTCAATATCAGCCAAACCACAGCAGCCAGAAAAATCAGAAAATATACCCAAAAATAACTATGCTAGTCAAAAAAGACTGGCACAAATGACTAAAACGTGCTGAATACAATCAAATATAGAGAAAAAGACAGGAAAAATCGCAAAAACTGTCTTTTTTTTGTGTTGCATGAAAATTGGCAAGGTTGTTGCACTAAGTGTAAGATAACAACGCAGGCAGCGTTCGTGTTGCATAGTGATGATGCCCATGCATACGCTTGCCCACAAACATGAAAACAGCCTGGTTACCTTGGTTATCATTGGTTAATGTTCTTTAGAAAGGTGGTGTAATCCATTATGCAAGAGACAAAAGTTAAAAGCGCACGGACGAAAGATTATGAAATGTGGATGGTTGTTCTTATTATCGCAGTTGTAATCGCCTTGGTCATTTGGCTGCTCGTTTCTCCAAACGCCATGGTAGCGATCGCTGATGCAGGGACGGCATTTGCCAAAAATGCAACGTGGTTGTTTTTGATGATTCCGCTTGTAATGGTCGGGGTCGCTCTCGCCATCGCATTTTCGCCGGTGGGCAAGATCAGGATGGGCGGTCCGAACGCTACGCCAAAGTATTCATTTTATTCTTACTGGGCAATGCTTTGGTGTGCGGGATTTGGGAGCGCAACCGTCGTGCTGTCCTTCCTGGATTGGGTGGATATTGTACAGAATCCGCCGTTTGGCTTGGAGCCATTATCGTTAGAGTCCTATCGCATCTCTAATGCATTGAGTATGTTTGAATGGGGATTTACGACTTGCTCCTTGAATCTGTTCTTGGCGATTCCATTTTGTTATTGCTTCTATGTAAGAAAGAAGAATGCGGCGAGACTAGGTGATGTGTTCGCGACCATGTCTAAACGAAATATTCCAGACTGGTTTATAAAGGTATTAAATGTTATCTTTATCTTTGTTGTTTTAGGCGGAATGACCTGTACGCTGGGATACGGCGTACCGAAGATTACCGCTTGTGTATGTGAACTTACAGGCGCAAGCAATACGAATGTGGTCAACGTAGTAGTAATCGTTATTATGGCCATTATATTTACGGGAAGTGCCTCGTTGGGAATTCAAAAGGGTGTTCAGAACCTGAGTAAAATCAATATGTGGTTGCTTTACGCATTTCTGATTGCTGCATTGTTGCTTGGACCTACCCGTTTTGTTCTAGATAATATCGTTAATTCCTTTGGAATCATGCTGGATGATTTCTTTACGATCGGAACTAATACTGACCCGTTTTATGAATCTGGATATGCACAGAGCAATACGTTATTCTGTTACTGCTACAGTTGGGCTTATGTCGCCATGATGGCTGGGTTTATGATCACGATTTCATATGGCAGAACTTTTAGGGAAATGATCCTTTCCTGCTTGGTTTGCATTCCTGTAGGAGTCTGGGTCATGTTCGGAATTAACGGCAGCGTAGGAATGTACAACCAAATGAATGGGAAAGCAGACTACATTTCCGTATACAATGAATCCGGCAGTACGGCTGCTGCGATTGAAGTAGTTCAGGATATGGGAATGGGGCCGGTTCTTGGCGTAGTCATTTTTGGGTTAATGATGATCATTTTCGTTGCAACGGCTATGGATGGTACTTCTGTGGTCCTTGCACAGGCGACCATGAAAAAAGTTGCCGTAGGAAAAGAACCATTATTTTCGATGAAGTTCATCTGGTGCGTGATTTTGGCGGTTATTCCGCTGGTTATGGATATGTTGGGTGCAGAGCTGTGGCTGTTTGAGGCCATCGCAAACATTACAGGATGGCCAGTTATGATTATTGGCATTTTCCTCTGGATATTCCTCGCGAGATGGCTCAAGGAGGATAAAGGAATCGAATATGGGCGCGGTTCTAAGATGGATCTGGATTCTGAGCTAGGGCAGAAGGCCGCTCTTGAAACAACGCAGCGAGAAGAAGCAGAGGCAGCTTCGGGGGAAGCGGCCGAAGCGTCTAAATAACGGATCAGAAAAGAGGCAGGCTTTGAGAGATGCCGATGGTGGCCATATTAAGTGGCCATCATCGGCATTAAGGAGGTGTTGACGATAGAAAAGGATAACAGTGCAATGGTTTTCGACGTGCAGCGTTATTCCCTGCATGATGGGCCTGGCATACGGACGATCATTTTTTTGAAGGGCTGTCCGCTGCGGTGTCTCTGGTGTTGTAACCCAGAATCCCAAGAGACGCATGTGGAAGTGGAATTTCATAAGGATTCCTGCCGCCGCTGTGGCAGGTGTGCAGCAGTTTGCGAAAAACACGCAATGACCACGGTAGACGGTATACCGAAAATAGACAGAGTGAACTGCTTGAGCTGCGGCAGGTGCGTAAAAGAATGCCCTCATGGTGCGCTCAGGAAAGTCGGGCAGCAGATGGAGACCAGGGAGATCATGAGGCAAATAAATGCTGACCGGGCATATTTCCGGCGGTCGGGCGGCGGCGTTACACTATCTGGCGGCGAGCCTCTCATGTGGATCGGTTTCTGCGAGAAGCTCCTGCGGGACTGCTATGATCTGAACATCAATACGGCGGTTGAAACGACCGGCTGCGTTCCGACGGAAGATCTAGAACGCGTCCTGAATTACGTGGATGTTTTTCTATACGATATCAAGAGCATTGATGATACGCTTCATAGGAAATTGACGGGAACGTCCAACGGATTGATTCTAAAAAACATCAAATATTTGCGGGAACGGGGAAAAAACGTAATTATGCGGATTCCCCTGATTCCGAAACATAACTTTATCAGGAAGGAGCTGGCGGAGATGCTTGCGCTGGCGGACGAGATCGGCATACGGGAAATAAATCTCATGCCGTATCACAATTTAGGAGAGGAAAAATATGAAAGGCTTTCGAGAGAGTACAGCTTAAAAGGGCTTGAAGCGCTTAAATTTTCGGATGACATGGAAGCGCAGATCGGGCAATATAATGATATTTTTGAAAAATACGATGACATTCACATCGCATATTAGATAGATCGGGCTAGATAGGCTGGACAGATAAAGAAACAGACAGAAAACAGGAGGAACAGTGGATGAACAACAAGATTCAACGCCAGCAGTGTTGGTGGGAAAGAGAAAAGACCCCTTGGTCGGGAGAGGTGTTCGATCGGTTTGCACTAAAAGAAGACAGCTATCGCGAAAAGAGAATACAGCTTTTGCGGGATGAAATCGTTGAAGGAAACGATGGCAAGAGAGGCGAGATATCGATTGACCGGGCGAGGCTTCTGACGGAATCCTATCGGCAAACAGAAGGCGATGCACCTGTGATAAGAAGAGCGAAAGCCTTCCGGCACGTTTTGGAAAATATAGGCATTTATGTTCCAGAAGGACAACTTTTAATGGGATATCCGAGCTCAAAGAAAAATGGTGTTGAGATAGAACCGGAATTTCACAGCGCATGGCTTTTAAATGAAACGGAGATTAATGGGACGGTTATGCGGGAAATCGATTCCATTCCGATTCGTGAATTTATCGAATTTCACTTTAAACCAGAAGACAAGAAAGAGCTTGAGACAGAAATTATCCCGTACTGGAAAGAGCGCACGCTTCATGCAGGGACTGTTAAAATGTTGGAACGGTACAAACCGGAGGCTATCGATTACTGGAATGATTCCTTCACTTCATTTCCTGTCACAAGAATCGGGCTTTGCCATACCATTCAGGACTACAGAGGCGTGGTTTACCAAGGATATAGGCATTTTAGGGCAGAAATCGAGGAAGAAATTTCAAAAATAAAGGCAGCGAATATTGATGATTTTAGGAAATTAGAACGGCTGGATCATTATCAGGCGATGATCATTGTGTTGGAAGGTGTGATTGCTTATGCCCGAAGGTGTGCAGAGCTGGCTGAGAAAATGGCACGGGAAGAAACAGATGCCGACAGAATCAAAGAATTGAAGCAGATGGCGGAAAATTGCCGCAATGTACCGGAAAATCCGGCGAGGAACTGGTGGGAGGCGATGCAATCCCTTCATTTTGCACATATGATCACATGGCTGACGGATGCTGGCGTATCCCATTCACTGGGGCGGTTCGACTGTTATATGCAGGACATTTTAGAGAAGGATATGGCAGCCGGCCTTGACAGGCAACAGGCGCAGGAGCTTCTGGAATGCTTTATGGTTACATTTTGTTATAGAAATCAACTGGTGGACTGGCGGGGTTCCAGGGCGACGCCGGGATGGCATACGAACGATAAGATCACTATAGGCGGGACGGATATCTATGGGAAGGATTCTACCAGCCTTTTAAGTTATATGGTGCTGGAAGGACACGCGCATATCCATTTGAACGATCCGATCATTTCCGCTAGGCTGCACAACAATACGCCGGAAGACTTCCTGACGGCAATCATGGAAATCCTCAGAACGAGCGGCGGTGTTCCGCAGATCATCAATGATGAGGCGATTATTCCAGGGCTGATGGGGCAGCTTGGCATGACATTGCAGGAAGCGAGAAATTATGCTGATGTGGGCTGCCAGGAAAACCAGTCAGATCCTAATACGGCGCTCGGCGTTGATACCCATGGTCATCAGAATGCCGGATATTTTGATTTAGTGAAGCCGATCGAACTTGCCCTGCATGACGGCAAAAATCCAAGGAACGGAATCCAAGTAGGGCCGCATACTGGAAAAGCAGGGGAATTTAATACGATCGACGAATTTGCCGCAGCAGTCAAGGCACAGCTTGAATATGCGGTAGAAATGAACGTGGCAATCAACAACATGATCGAGTATTCGTTTTATACGTTTGTTCCGACGCCGTATCATAACCTGATGCATCCGACTGCGCGAAAGACGGGAATCGACCTGAATAAAGGCGGATGTAAATACAATTACGTCGGAGCGATCGGGACTGGACTTGGAACAGCGGCTGATTGCATGGCGGCACTGGAAAAGGTAGTGTTTGAAGATGCGGTATGCAGCATGGAAGAAATGACGGCAGCACTGGCTGATAACTGGGAGGGGCATGAAATACTGCGGGCAAAATGCCTTAAAGCCCCGAAATACGGGACTGATAACGACGTTGCCGATAACTGGGCAAGGTTTATTTCCGATGCTTTCATGGATGCATACGAAAAGCATCCTACCATGCGGGGCGGCAGGTATCTTTGCGGATTTTTCAGCGTTACGCAGAATCACGTTTTAGGGGAAGACGTAGATGCCACCCCAGATGGAAGATTTGCCGGAGAAATGTTATCGGATACCGTTGCGCCGTCGCAATATGCAGAGCAACGGGGACCTACTGCGACGCACCGATCTCATGTCAAGGGCATTGACACCAGAAGAACCGTCAACGGAATCACCTTTGCACAGAGCATGGATCTAAATTCCCTTAAAACAAAACGGGAACTTAGCAAATGGGGAGATCTGATCAGGACGTTTATCAGCGAAGGCGGCCAGTCGGTACAGTACAATGTGGTCAGCCTTGAAGTACTCAAGGATGCCAAGCTGCATCCAGAAAGGCACAAGGGCCTGTTTGTAAGGATTGGAGGCTATACAGCCAGGTTCGTGGATTTGAGCGAAGTGATGCAGGATTCCGTAATCAACAAGGCGATTCAGTCCTGCTGAGGGGACGGGCGGCATAAAAACGGTATATGATGAAAACGCATGACAACGATGCGAGACGAAAGGAAGTATTTAAAACATGGAGAAGTCGATAGAGAACCAGAAGGAAATGTATCGAAAGATGATTTCCATCAGAAAGGCGGAGAATGCTTTTCAGAAAGAGTTCTATGATGGAAATGTTCCAGGATTTATCCATCTTTACTTGGGGGAAGAAGCTGTTGCGGCCGGTGTTTGCATGAATCTAAACAGGGATGACTTTGTAACCAGCACCCATAGAGGCCATGGGCATTTTATTGCAAAGGGCAGCGAGCTTACGAAAATCGCCGCTGAAATTATGGGAAAACGAACAGGCCTTTGCAGGGGCAGAGGTGGGTCTATGCATATGACGGATATGGACAATGGCATGCTTGGGACGACGGGTATTGTGGGAGCAGGGTTTCCCATGGCCGCTGGGCTGGGGCTTGCATTTAAGAAGTTAGGGACAAAACAGGTTTCGGTATGTTTTTTCGGGGACGGTTCTGTCAATGAAGGTACTTTTCACGAAGCGATTAACCTCGCTGCTATATGGACTCTGCCGGTGATTTTCGTTTGTGAAAACAATTTGTATGCACAATCCACACCGCAGGAATATCATCAGAAATGCAAGGATATTGCCGTAAGGGCGGAAGGGTACGGTGTAGCCAGCGAAATCGTGGACGGAATGGATGTTGAGGCCGTAAGCGATGCCGCAGCAAGAGCCATAGCGCGGGCAAGAAACGGGGAAGGCCCTACGTTATTGGAATGTAAGACATATTTATATTCCGGCCATTATGTAGGAGATGCGAAGGGTTATCGGTATGCGGAAGAGATGGAATATTACCGTAACGAACGGGACTGCATCACGCTGTTTCGAGACAAAATGCTGGATGCTGGTTTGTTGGAAGATGCCGATTTTGATGAGGTCGATAAAGAGGTCGATAAAGCAGTTGCGGATGCAATCGCCTTCGCAATGGACAGCCCCTTTCCTGATCCAGAGGAGGTTACGGAGTATGTCTATGCGGATACATATGAAAATGGCGGCGCGGGGGCGAAGGCATACGGTGGAAGATAATGAATAAGCATATCCATTGGGTAGTTGACGGACAGAGCATTTGGAGGATACAGGAATGGCAGGAAGAAACATAACGTATTTGGAAGCGGTAAGAGAAGCTATGGTGCAGGAAATGAAACGGGATGAGACCATTATTTTTATGGGGCAGGATATTTCCGGCGGCGCAGGGCGCGAAGAGGCGGGGCTGACTGACACATGGGGCGGAAGCTTTGGTGTCAGTCGGGGAATGTCCACGGAATTAGGGACGGATCGCGTGCTAGACTGTCCGCTTTCGGAAGCTGGATATATAGGGGCGGCTGCCGCAGCTGCTACAGTTGGACTGAAACCGATTGCTGAACTGATGTTCAATGATTTTTTGTGGCTTGCGGGAGATCAGCTTTTTAACGGAGCAGCAAAATTGCGGTATTTGTCGGCAGGAAAGATCGCATGCAATCTGACGGTAAGGACGGTATGCGGCGGCGGGCAAAGCGCAGGCATGCACCATTCGCAGTCCCTTTATGCGGCAGCACTGAATGTTCCGGGCTTTAAAGTCGCCGTTCCTGCGACGGCATATACCGCTAAAGGCGTAATTTCGGCGGCAATACGCGATGAGAATCCTGTGATAATCTTTGAAAATAAATCCCTTTACAATACACAGGGGGAAGTTCCCGAGGAGGTTTATTTGTGTGAAACAGGGAAGGGCGAAGTGGTGCGTAAAGGATCGGACGTTACAATCGTTGCTATTTCCAGAATGCGTTTTGTTGCCGAGCAGGCAGCGGAAAAACTGGCGGAGGCGGGCGTATCGGCGGAAATCATTGATCCGGTCTGGCTTTCTCCGCTGGATGAAGCGTTAATTCTGGGTTCCGTAAAAAAGACAGGGCATCTGGTCGTTGTAGATGAGGCCAACGGCAGGTGTGGCGTTGCGGCAGATAGATCGGAAGAGCACACGTCTGAACTCCAGTCACTGAAGAGAATCTCGTAT
>CAJUEB010000037.1:1660-14401 GCA_910585135.1 uncultured Eubacteriales bacterium | reverse complement strand
AGCATCATATCCGCAAACGGATCACTGACCTACAGGCGTTTGAACGCTCCTGCAATATATTCCCATGGGATTACGAAAGCGAGGCGATCTAAATGGCTGTCGAACTGGAAACACTCCGAAAAAACATAAAGCTCCTGCGAACCGTGCGGGGAATCAGCCAAGAAGAGTTATCCGAGGCGATCCATCTGGCGCGGACTACGTACTCAGCCTATGAAAAAGGTACAAAGCCGATCGATTTGCAAACACTTGACGCATTATCTGCTATCTACAACATCAGTCTGGAAAGCCTCGTAAACTACGACCTTTCCGAAGGTCTGTTCCATCGGATTTATTTAATGCAGGAAAACGAATCGCTGGCAGATTTGCTCAACGACTACCAAGGGCTTTCCGTAGCATCCAAAGCCCTCATCGTGCAGCAATTAGATCTGCTTTTAAAAAGAGAGGAAGCGCTTTACCCTGATTTCAGCGCAGCGCAAAAAAATATTACAGAAACAAAAAATTAATGACATTCAATGCGGCAGGAACAGTGATGATAGATGCCACAGTGCTTAAAAACAAAGTTTTGCTGGCCGGACCTGGATTATGCCCCTCCTGTTCCGCAAGCATGGAAACCGTAGCGGCGGTCGGGAAACAGATTCCCAGAACCACAATGCATTTTATGATCGGTTCAATCGGCAGAAAATACACCAGCCCCACCGTTATCGCAGGAAGGAGGAACAGCTTGACCACGCTGGCTTCAATGATTCGTACATTTTTTATAATATCGCGAAATCGGTATTCCGTCAGGTTTGATCCGATAAAAATCATTGCCATCGGCGTGGAAATGCTTCCGATATAGACAAGGTATTCGTCAACGGCTTCCGGAATGATCCCACCCGCAAGGCTGATCAGAAAGCCGATAAACAACGCCAATATATTCGGATTCATGAGGAGTTTTAACGTTGCCTTGAGAAATCTTTTTGATGTCGCCGGTCTTTTTTCTTTATTATTGCGGCGAAGCAATTTAAGTCCGTAAGTAAAAATGAAAAAATTCATGGCGGCATTATGGGCAAGCATCAAAAGCATTCCCATTTCCCCGAAAAAGAGCAGGGCAACAGGAAACCCCATGAACCCGTTATTGGGCGCAGCCATGGCAAACTCTATGATGTTGGCTTCTTTCTCAGGGAACCTCCTTGCCCTGGAATAGCCGTAACATATGAGACCGTACAGAAAAAAGCAGGCGAGGCTGATCGCAAAAGTAAGGCAAAAAGCTGTAATGACACTTCTGCGCATGTCCAGGCTGCCAATATTATGTACGATCATGCATGGATACGCAAAATAGACGATAAGTTTGTTGATGCTATGATTCATCTTATCGTCTATAAAATTTATTTTTCTCAAAAACCATCCGGTAAATAAAATGGCAAAAAGCACAAAATACTTTCCATACATTTCGTTCTTCTCTCCTATCCGATTACCGTTTTTCATGAGCCGAAACCTGTTGCCGCTGCAAAAGCTGATCATAAGGCCCGCCACCGTCAGCCAGCTCGTCTTGGCATCCCTGCAAAAGCAGCGTGCCCTGCTGGCGGGATTTTAGCCTTCCGTCCCTGCCGTCCGGCTGCCCGCCCGCTGTCCCGCATAGCCTGTTATCCTCATCCATAATACAAGTTGTTTGTCACATACTCTGGGTCGCTCGTTACGTCGATTCCCAGAGCTTTCAGTGTATTTTCGTCCTTATCGCTCAAAATCGCAGTACAGTGCGCCCTGCATCCGCGCAGCGCGCCGAGCTTTCCGAGAGCCGCAGCCGCAGATGGATTGGTTGCCGCTGAAATCGTCAGGGATGTTAAGATTTCTTCACAGTTGAGGCTGCTCTTTTCCGCCAGCAAAACATCAGTCTTGAGATCCTGGATGCTCTTTAAAATACTCGGCGAAATCAAGTGAATGCTATCGGTCATGCCGCTTAAATACTTCACGGAGTTGAGGATTGCAGCAGCAGCAGCCACCATCCGCCTGGAACTGCGTCCCGTGATGATCGTTCCATCTTCCATCTCCATCGCCATGACGACCACATTCGTATAACGGTCATGTGTATCACGCTTTTTTTCCGCATACTCCCTGGCAGGCAGCACCACGCGCCTGTCCTCCACGGTAAGCTCCATTTCGTCCATCAGAAGCTTTGCCCGTTCTAAAACCGTATTGTCAATCTTCCCTTTTTTGTAATCACACTCGGCAATTATGTATCTTCTTATGATTTCCTGGCGAGCCGCTTCCTGAACAATATCATCATTGATAATGCCGAATCCCGCCCTGTTGACGCCCATGTCCGTCGGCGATTTGTATTCGGATTCCTCCCCCGTAATCTTTTCGATGATTCTTTTGACAACTGGGAACACTTCCAGATCGCGGTTGTAATTTACCGCCTTTTCCCCGTATTCCTCCAGATGGAAGGAGTCGATCATGTTGACGTCCCGCAGATCCGATGTAGCGGCCTCATATGCCACGTTCACAGGGTGCTTCAACGGAATGTTCCAGATTGGAAAAGTCTCAAATTTAGCGTACCGCACCTTGCGCCCTCTCTTATACTCATGGTAAAGCTGAGACAGGCAAGTAGCGAGCTTTCCGCTGCCGCCGCCAGGGCCTGTAACCACCGCCAGAGGCTTCGTTACTTCTATATAAGGATTCGCCCCATAGCCCTCATCGCTTACGATGGTGTCTACATCAGTAGGGTATCCCTTGGTAAATCTATGTTTATAGGTTTTAATGCCCCTCCGCTCCAGCTTCGTGAGGAACTTGTCCACTGCCGGGGAGTTTTCTTCGTATCTCGTCACGACAACACTGTTAATCTCCAGGTCGTACTTCCGAAACATATCGATCAGCCGCAGCACCTCCAGGTCGTAAGTGATGCCGAAATCCTGCCGCGTCTTACTGGTCGTGATATCGCCCGAATAGATACACATGATGATCTCCGCCTGATCCTTCATCTTCTGCAACAGCTTGATTTTAGCGTTTTCATCAAAGCCGGGCAAAACGCGCATCGCGTGCTTGTCCTGTACCAGCTTGCCGCCAAACTCCAAATAGAGCCTGTTGCCGTCCCCTTCGTTTATCCTTTCCAGAATCGCTTTGGACTGCTCTTCAATATATTTCTCCGCACTAAAACCTATTTCCTTCATGTCTCCCTCCAATCTTGCTTTCATAATAAAAGTTTATATATATGCGATCGCCATGGTCAGCGTCGTGATCACCATAACAGCAATAATCGCTATCGTGATAATCCGAATTGTTTTTTTGCTCATCATTTTAACTGCCTCCTCCCGCTACATCAGGGTAATATTCAGTTTATTGCGTCCCTCCAAGAGCCCCTTTAGGCTTATGCTGTAATCAATATCGATCTGTCCGCCACCATCCGGTGACAATGTGTTTTCCAATTTATTGGTCAGAACCTCCAGTTCGATCGCGCCAAACGGTGTATTGTAAAATCCTTCGTACCGTTTGCCCTTTTCAAAGTGAATTTCATGCCCAATGCCTGCGCCCTGCCCGATCCGCTTCATGTGTACTTCATCACCCTTGAGCCGCAGCCTCGTCTTGCAGCCGGGGATTCCCGAAAGCTCCGTTTCCTCGTAAATCAGGTACATCGCGTCCCCCCGCTCATAAAGCTTCGCTTCCGTAATAAACTCCATGGTGCTTTCCCCATCGGTATCGGATGCTTGCTGTCCTCTGATTTTTACGAATATCTCTTTCATATTTCTCTCCCATTCTCTCTATTCCTGTTTTTTATTTCATATCGCTTAACATCTCTGTCAGCTCCGCCTTATCAAAATTGTATTTTTTCAAGCAAAAGTGGCACTGCAATTCCGCTTTGCCGTCTTCTTCGATAATGTCCGCCATATCCTTTTTTCCAATGGTCATCAAGGCCTTGCGCATCCTGTCATGGCTACAGTCGCAATCCCAGCGGATCTCCCGCGCCTCCAGGACTTGCGGTTTGTATTGTTCCGGCATATCACGAAAAATTTCATCCAGCAGCTTCTGCACCAACCCGGCATCTGTTAAGCCGGCAGCATTCTCCCCTACTCTGCTTATTATAGTCGTGATCGGCTCAATCTGCGCCAGCATTTTTTCAAGCGCATCGATCGCGCCTTCTTCTGCGCCCGGCAGCATCTGGATAATCATTCCGCCCGCAGCGCCGATGGAAAGATCCCGTTCAACCTTGACGCCCAGCGCCACAGATGAGTTTTGCTGTTCTGAAATGAAAAAGTATGCCGTCAGGTCTTCCGCGATTTCACCACTGACCAGCGCAATCGTCCCCACATACGGTTCTTTCAGCCCCAGATCCTTGATCACTGTCAGCTCGCCGATTCCCAGTGATGCGCCTACGTCCAGTTTTCCTTCTGCCTTAAGCGGCAAATCTGCATAAGGATTGGCGATATAGCCCTTGACCCGTCCGTCGCCGTAAGCTGTTGCCAAAATTTGCTTGGCAGGCCCATCGCCTTTAAAATTTACTGTCAGCTTATCGCTGTCATTTTTTAACATGATCCCCATGAGGCCTGCCGCCGTCAGCACCCTGCCCAGGCCTGCTGAAGCAAGCGGCGTGGTATCGTGGATCTGTGCAGCGTTTTGTACCATATCGGTGGTTATCGTAATATATACGCGGTACGATTTACTTTTATCGATTGCAATCATCGCATTCTTCATCGTTTCATGTCCTTTTTATCATGTGAAAGCGCTTTGCCGACAGTTCCGGGAACAAAGACAATATACGTTTGCCTGGCTGCATCAAAAATTTCCAAAACGCCTAATATCCTCAAACGTTCAGGAAAACATCAGAAAACGCCGCTGCCGAAAGAAAACCAGCAAAGCTAGACTTATTTTTTCATACAGTTTAGATTTTATCATATTATGAAGAAAATGTTTAATCTTTTCTTCAAATATTAACATATTTTCAACACGAAAACCACATAATGGATTTGTATATTTAGCTTAATAACAGACGATAACCAATGTGAGGAGTTATGAGGTGATAAAAATGAACGATTATCAGGATAATTTTGAAAACAATAACGGAAATGATCCGCAGCAGGAAAATTTCGGTTATCATTATGGCTCTAATTTTATCATGACGGACAGCGAACCACAATCCGCTTCCTGGGACACGAAGCACGGCTACCAGACGTCCCGGCGAAAAAGGGCGAAGAAACCGGCGCGGCCAATCACGTTTACAAGAAAGACCTTGGCGCTGCTGATCGCGCTTTGTGTGCTGGTCTCGGGCGGCGTGGGCCTTGGCAGCGCAGCGGCAGGCAATCTGCTGTTCGGGAATGCAGGAACATCAAATTCCGTCAAGACCGGGAAAACCGCTGCAACAGGCTATACGCTGGAAAACGCCACCGGCAGCAATCTGACCGTGCAGCAAATTACCGAAGCAGCGAAATCAAGCGTCGTCGAAATAAAGACGGAAAGCGTCACTTCCGATGCCTGGATGCAGCAATATGTAACACAAGGAGCGGGCAGCGGCGTCATTATTTCCAAGGACGGATATATCGTAACCAATAACCATGTGATCGACGGCGCAGGCAAAATCAACGTTACGACGATCGATGGAACAGAGTATGAAGCGAAGCTGATCGGAACGGACTCGATCACCGATGTGGCAGTCCTCAAAATCGATGCGAAGGATCTTTCCCCTGCTACCTACGGCAACAGCGACCAGCTGGCGGTAGGCGACCTGGCGGTAGCAATCGGCAACCCTCTTGGCGAACTGGGCGGCACTGTAACCGCAGGCATTATCAGCGCCCTGGACAGACAGCTTTCCCTGGACGGCAAAACGATGACGCTCTTACAGACAGACAGCTCCATTAATCCGGGAAATTCCGGCGGCGGCCTGTTTAACAGCGATGGACAGCTAATTGGCATTGTGGTAGCGAAGTCTTCCGGCTCTGATGTTGAAGGCCTCGGCTTTGCCATTCCGATCAACACGGCTGCCGACGTTGCCCAGCAAATCATAGATAAGGGCTATGTAAGCGGCCAGCCGTCCACGGGAATGACCTACACGGAATCCAGCGGACAAGGAAGCTCTGGGATCGACGCATTTTTCAGCGGCGGTAAAACATCCACCAACGTATATATCTATTCGGTGGACGGGGAGAATGCAAAAAAGGCAGGCTTCCAGCGCGGCGATATGGTCTTTGCGGTAGACAATACGGAAATCAGCACATTCAACGAGCTTTCCTCAATTATTACTTCCCATAAGGTCGGAGACAAACTTACCTACACCATCGTGCGAAACGGGCAGACCATGGATATCAGCTTCAAGCTGGAAGAGCGAAAAGCAACGCAGTAGGTATAGAGATCAGCTTTAAGCGGGAGGAACGGAAAGCGACGCAGTAGGTATAGAGATCAGCTTTAAGCTGGAAAAACGAAAAGCGACGCAGCAAGTTCGAAAATTCGAGCAGCGGCATCCGCCAGATATGGAAGGCCGCAAGCCTGAAAAACGACGAACTGAAAAAATGCAGCAAATTGGGAAAACAACGAACTAGAAATGCAGCAGACTCGAAAAGCTGCATACAAATAGAGAACCAAAGAGGAAGGCTGCCGCATTCAGCAATCGATGCGGCAGCTTTTCTATTCGGCACAATTGACCGAGGATAGGATGTGGCAGTCTAACGCAATTGATTAGAGGGCAGGATGACTCAGATCCGAAGCATTTGGAGCGAGGAAAGCGTCTCAAGTTTAACCCAAAGCATTTGAAGCGGGCAGGATGACTCAGCTCATAGCATTTGTCGCGGGAAGAGCGGCTCAGGTTCAGCTCGAAGCATTTGAATCAAGGTGAGATGATGCGTTTTCTCTTAAAATTTTTTAAAACAGAATTTATAGAGAAAACGCTTCCCAAATCGCCCCTTAACCGCTTGTTTTTAACATTATGTAAACTTCAATTCTCTGAAATTCTAGTCAAAGCTGCGTTTTAAGAGAAAAACAGCGCCGAAATTCTCTCAAATCCAAAATATTTTCCTAACCCAGAGAATCCCGCCTCGTTTACAAGTATTTTCGGATAAAAAGGTCCTCAAAACCGCCGGACTTTCTCTAAAAAAATGCTTTTCTAAAAAATTCAGAGAATCCATGATTTAACATTTACATCTTCAGGAATTAGGGAATTCACAGCAATCGGTCTGTTTTTGCATCGCGATTTGTCAAAGTGCGATTTTATGTACTCTGGGGTATTTTATATTTTCAATATTTATTTTTTAAACACACACTTTTTAAGCAATCATTTTTTTAAACTTTTTTAAAAAACCCTTTACATCTGATTTAGCAGGTGGTAAAATCAGTACATACGTTGTGGTTTTACACATAGAAACCGCATAAATTTTAGTCAAGAGGACAGAAATATGTTGAACAGAGTCTTTGCAGCAGGATACTTTTATTTTTACTTTACTTTCTTTCGGGGTAAGGTGAATTTCGCTGCAATGAGATAGACGGTCTGTTCTTAGGTCAATCAATCAACAAATCTTGCCGCAGGTGAAATTCACCTGCGGTATTTTTTATGACTTAAAGCGTTACCCACAAAAGCTGGCGACTTGGCAAACATTCAGCAGGCATGCACGGCGATCACACCTGCCCGCAAAAAGGGACAACAAAGCGGCAAACCTGTATTTCACAGCCGCCCGCCGCCCGCAACAAACAAAAAGAACCAAACGTTCAAAACAACCCAAACGATCAAACGATCGACCAAAATCAAAAGAAATCAAAATCAAAAAGAAAGAGGGGAACAAAATGATAGTTGTATTAAAAGACAACCCGGATCAAAAACAATTGGAAAATTTAGTCGCATGGTTAAAAAGTATGGGGCTAGGCATTCACATGAGCGAAGGACAGTCATCCACCATCATGGGCCTGATCGGCGACACCTCGTCTGTAGACATGGATCTGATCAATGCCCTGGACATCGTCGAAACGGTGAAACGTGTCCAAGAACCATACAAAAACGTAAATAGGAAATTCCACCCGGAAGATACCGTAGTTGAGATCGTTCCCGGCGTAAGCATCGGGGGCGGGAACTTCCAGGTTATCGCAGGACCTTGCTCTGTCGAATCAGAGGAACAGGTATGCGAAGTCGCTGAAGAGGTAAAAAAAGCAGGCGCAGGTCTTTACCGGGGCGGGGCGTTCAAGCCAAGGACATCGCCTTACGCATTTCAGGGCATGCGTGACGAAGGTATCAAACTGCTTTTGGAAGCAAAAGAACATTCCGGGCTTCCGATCGTAACCGAAGTAATGGACATTTCTCACCTGCCGCTCTTTGAAAATGTAGACGTGATCCAGGTTGGAGCCAGGAATATGCAGAATTTCGAGCTTTTGAAAGAGCTTGGCCACATCGACAAGCCGATCCTTTTGAAACGCGGGCTTTCCAGTACGCTGCAAGAGCTGCTCATGAGCGCCGAATACATTATGGCGGGCGGAAACGAAAGGATCATCCTCTGCGAACGGGGAATCAGAACCTTCGAAACGGCAACGAGAAACACGCTTGACCTGGCGGCAGTCCCACTTCTCAAAACCATGACCCACCTGCCGATCGTCGTTGACCCAAGCCATGCCACAGGCATCGCGCACCTGGTGAAGCCAATGGCCATTGCAGCAACAGCAGCAGGCGCGGACGGACTGATGATCGAGGTTCACAACAACCCAGCCGCTGCCCTGTGTGATGGTGCGCAGTCACTGACCCCGACAGCCTTCGCAGATGTAATGAAATGTGTGGACGCAGTACGGCCTGTCGCATACAAAGGCTGACGGCAGAAACAATCACTGAAACAACCGGCAAGATCGAAGTCAGCAAAATTAAGATCAGCCGGCAAGATCAATCATATTAAGATATCAAACATCAAAAAACGAAAGCCGACGGCGATATGCGATAAATAATATAAGACAACCATCAAAAACAATCGGCAAAAATATTAAATAAGAACAATCAGACAATAACTGAAAAAACTAACCGCTAAAAAATAATATGCCGCCAATCAAAAGTGGCAGAATGGAGATAATTATGGAAATAGGGATTGTAGGACTGGGGCTGATCGGAGGCTCGCTTGCCAAGGCCATCAGCCAAAACACAGATCATACGGTATACGGTGCAGATTTATCGGAACAGGTAGTGAAAAAAGCCGTACTGGTAGACGCCATTGAACAGCCCCTGACGGACGAACTTCTGCCCCTTTGCGACATCGTGATCGTGGCACTCTACCCACAGGATACGATCGATTATGTAAAAGCGCACGCGTCCCTGATCAAAAAGGATGCGATCGTGCTAGATTGCTGCGGCGTCAAAAGCATCGTCTGTGATGCGCTCATACCGCTTGCCGAGGAAAAGGGATTTCTCTTCGTCGGCGGCCATCCGATGGCTGGTCTGGAGCATTCAGGCTTCGCTTATGCAAAGAAATCGCTTTTTCACGATGCGTCCATGATTTTTACCCCCACCAAAGGACCGATCGAAAGCATGGAAACTTTGAAAAACCTTTTCACGTCCATCGGCTTTACCAACATTGAAATCGCTACACCGGCCGACCACGACAGGAAAATTGCCTTTACCTCACAGCTCGCACACGTGGTTTCCAATGCGTACATCAAAAGCCCGACCGCACAGGAACATACGGGTTTTTCGGCCGGCAGCTATAAGGATCTGACGCGGGTAGCCAAGCTGAACGAGCATATGTGGACGGAGCTTTTTCTGGAAAACGCAGACAATCTGACCCGCGAGATCGATACCGTCATCGAAAACCTGCAAAAATACAGTACCGCTATCAAGGAAAACGATGCGGATACGCTATGTGCGCTTTTGAAAGACGGAAGAGAAAAAAAGGCGCTCATCGACGGAGAAATTTTTTAGGAGGATCGCATGAAAGCTTCATGCAAAAATCAAATGATCAAAATCACTGTTTCCGCATCGCGTAATTACGATGTAATCATGAAACGAGGCGTCCTGGCACAAGCCGGGACATATATAAAAGAAGCCTTGCGCATAAACAAACCTTCTGCACATTCTGAATTGACTGCGCTTTCCAAACCTCAAAAAGATTTCGCCAATAAAATTTCCACGAGCGATACAAAACTGTGCATCGTAACGGACAAGACCGTGGATAAGCTGTACGGACAAGAGCATCAGGCGCTATGGGACTCTCTGCTCGCGGCGGGCTTTCATGTCCACAAATATGTCTTCCCTGGCGGCGAAAAACACAAAAACATGGCTACCATCGAAAGCCTCCTCAATTACCTGGCAGACAATAAATTCACGCGAAGCGATCTATTATTGGCGTTGGGCGGCGGCATCACCGGGGATATCACGGGTTTTGCGGCGGCATCATTCTTACGCGGCATTGCCTTTGTCCAAGTACCGACTTCGCTTCTGGCCATTGTGGATTCGTCCGTCGGCGGGAAGACGGGCGTGAATCTCAATGCTGGGAAAAACCTGGCAGGAGCATTCTGGCAGCCATCGCTGGTGCTGTTCGATCCCGATGTGCTGTCTACCCTTTCGTATGATTTGAAGCTGGATGGCGTAGCGGAAGCAGTCAAAGCGGGCTGCATCGCCGATCGGCGCATTCTGGACATGGTTCAGCATTATGAAAACGCGGGCAGCGGATTTGCAAAAGGCGCAGCGGCGAGCGGCAAGACAAGCGGCGCAACTGCCCACACAGCGGCAGCAAGCGGCGCGGCAACCAACAAAGGAGACGACATAGCGGCAAATTTAGCAAATTGCTCGCCCTCTACGACAAATGCCGCAAGTTTTTCGCCCGCGCCAATAGGCGCAACTGCCCACACAGCAGCGGCGAGCAATGCGGCAGCCACATCTCACAACAATGGCGCAGCGGCTTTCCCCGCTATGCTCGATGACAACGATTTCCTCACCAATCTGGCAGCATACGCAATCGAAGTCAAACGGCAGATCGTAGAAGCCGACGAACGGGAAAACGATTTGCGGCAGCTTCTCAATTTCGGACACACGATCGCCCACGCTATCGAAAAATGCAGCAACTACCAAATCAGCCATGGACACGCAGTCGCCACAGGCATGGCCATGATATCAGCCGCAGCAGAAAAATTTGGCTTAACAAAGGAAATTTGCCATGATACAATTCTGAATATCCTCCGCCGTTTCCAATTCCCGCTAAACTGCCCATACAAAGCAGAAGCTTTAACAGCGGCAGCTTTGCAGGATAAAAAACGGCGCGGAGAAACCATCACGCTGGTAATCCCTGAAAGCCTTGGACGCTGCACACTGCAATCCATTCCAATCAGCGATCTGCGAAAATTCATCGCTTGCGGCTTGAATTCTCTCATAAATCCGAAAGGAATCGTGAAATGAACGTACTGTTAAAACCATCAAAACTGCAAGGAACGCTCGATGCGATTCCTTCCAAATCCCACGCGCACCGCATCCTGATCGCACAAAAGCTGGCGCAGCTCCAAGGACAGCAAAAGGCGGACAGCTTAGTGATTCCGACTTTTTCCGAGGATATCGGAGCGACAAAAAACTGCCTGGTACAGATGGATAAGGATATGCCTTATCTGGATTGCAGGGAAAGCGGCTCTACGCTCAGGTTTATGCTACCGGTCGCAATGGCACTTAAAAACGAAGCCGTCTTCATCGGTTCGGGCAAGCTGCCTTACCGGCCTATTTCACCCTTGAAAGAAGAAATGGAAACGCACGGCTGCCGCTTTCACATGGGAAACAACAAGCAAATCTTTAGCGGCAAGTACAAGGAAATCTGCACCATCCGCGGCAGATTACAGCCGGGAGAATACAGTCTGCCCGGCAACATCAGCTCGCAATTTATCACAGGGCTGCTGTTCGCCCTGCCGATTCTTGACGGCGACAGCGTTTTAAAATTGACGACTAAACTGGAATCTGCGGGCTACGTAGATCTGACGCTGGATGTCCTTAAAGATTTTGGTATTGAAATCAAAAGCAAAACGTCTCCTGAAGGTTTCCAGAAATATGAAATTGCCGGAAACCAGCGTTACCTTGAACCGGACGGACTGGCGGTGGAGGGCGACTGGTCCAACGCTGCATTCTGGCTGGCTGGTGGCGCGCTCGGCGGAAATGTCACTGTACGGGGGCTTAATTTGCATTCATCTCAACGCGATAAGGAAATTCTCAATGTTTTGCGCAATATGGGGGCGGACATCAGCATTGCGGGATCGCCAGTAAATTCATGCACAGAAGCTTCATGCGCAAGTGAAAGTGAAAGCGCAAATACAAGCAAAAGAACAAACGCAAATGAAAGGACAAGCGCAGCGGCTAATTCTATAGACTCAACCTCGCCCGGCGATGCTCAAACGAATGCGACGCATAGCTCGGCAAACCCAGCCCCCTCCGGCGATGCTCAAACGAGCGTGACGTACAGCTCGGCAGACGATTCGACGCAAAACATAGAGAAACTAACCCCTCCTGCTTGCGAAACGGCAAACTGCGCGATAACGGTTTGCTGCAAAAACGCACTGAACGGCATAGAAGTAAGCGTAGCACAAACGCCGGACATGGTTCCCATCCTTGCGAGCGTCATGGCGCTCGCAAATGGTGTTTCCATGATAACCGATGCAGAGCGGTTAAAAATCAAGGAATCCGACAGGCTGCGCACCGTTTATGATTTTCTCTTTAAACTAGGGGCAGACATCACCGACGGCGGCGCTGGCCTTTCCCTGACAGGCAAGCCTTTTTTGGACGGCGGGGAAGTGGAAAGCCACAATGATCACCGCATCGCCATGGCGGCCGCGATCGCATCATGT